>CAYYMT010000006.1:0-41633 GCA_964472715.1 uncultured bacterium
CGCGACAATACGCGCGGCAAAACGGATTTGAAATTCAATTTGTGAATTCCCTGGTGAGAAATATAAACCCCATAAAAGATATTGTCGCTTTATATAAACTGACAAAACTACTCCGATATGAAAAGCCCGACATCCTTCATACCAATAGTTCCAAAGCCGGATTTATCGGGCGCTTAGCCGGAAAACTTGCCGGTATAAATAAAATTTTTCATTCTCCACATGGCCACATTTTTTACGGCTATTACTCCCCCCTGGTTACCAAAATTTTCATTTTGATGGAAAAGTTTGCAGCCTTGTTTTCAACCAAAATCTTCAATCTTACGGAAAAAGGCCGTCAGGAGCATATTAGCAAAAAAATTGCGCCGGCAAATAAATTTATCGTCAGTTCCTGCGCTATTGATCTGGCTCCTTATCGGAAATTTTCGCCAAGAAAATTTCCGCAGGGCAATCAACAAATTCTGTGGGCCGGCCGTTTTGCGACGATTAAAAATCCGGGAATGGTACTCAAACTTGCCAAAGCCACCGGGAATAAGAATTATCAATTTCGCATGGTCGGTGACGGAGAACTATACCAAAAAATTGTCGAGCAGGCGCAAAAATGGAACTTGCATAATATAGTTTTTCCTGGTTATGTCAAAAACCTGGTAACGGAATTCAAAAAGGCTGATATATTCATCATTACATCGAAAAACGAAGGATTCGGCCGTGTTATTGTTGAAGCCATGGCTGCGGGTTTGCCGGTGATCGCCACTGATGTCGGTGGTATTTCAGAAATCCTAAAAAATAAGGAAAATGGCTTACTGATACCGCCTAATGACCATCTTGCCATGGCCCTTGCTATCGAACAATTATTCAACAATAAATTGCTTTATGAAACAATCAGCCGCAACAATATTTCCCACTCAAAAAAATACTCAGTAAGAAATTATGTTATGAATATAGTAAAGTATTACCGATGAAATATAAAATAATTCTCACCATTTTAGTTATCCTGCAGCAATTATCCGCACACCAATACCTGCGTCTGAAAGCGGGTATCCATTTCGATTCCCGGGTCAGTGGTGGAAAATATTCCCTGGAAGAACTGGCTTACATAATTGGTGATTCCGATCTGGATGTTGCCATTATCACCGACCATGATAATATGGAAGTTAAATACGGGCCGTCATTTTTCCGAAATGCATTCCATTTCAAAGTGAAACGAAATTCCGTTTCAAAACTTGGTTTCCGAACATACTTTGATAAAATCAATACGTTGAATAAGTATTATCCTGATGTAGAGATTATACCGGGAATCGAGGCTGTTCCTTACTATTCATGGCAGGGTAATCTGCTTTCCGGCCGGTTGACATTGAAAAACTGGCATCGCCATTTGCTGGTTTTCGGCTTTGATGATGCTTCAAAGTTCAGAGAACTACCTTCCGTAAAAAAAGGTTTTCCTGGCACCGGCTCTGTTATTTCCAATATTGCCGGCAATTTTTTTTATTATACTTTCATGCTTTTGGTTTTTACCCTAACAATCTTTTTATTTTTACTAATCTACAAAAACCGAAAAATAACTGCCGGCAAAACAATACTTTTACTGGTTCTGATTTACATGGTCATAGTAGAATTCCCATATGTTAAAACGCCAATCACGCCTTATGATCCCGCGATGTCAGAACCGGCCTACCAAAGCTTTATCAATTATGTAAAGAGCAATAACGGTCTGGTTTATTGGGCACATCCGGAATCCGAATATTCTGAGAATATAAAAGTGCCTCTCCCCTTCATCAACCAAACAATCGAAATGGACACAGACAAATATCCAGACCTGGTTTATACAACCCGTAATCATGATGGGTTTGCCGTCTTTTGGGAAGGGATGAAGGTGCTTGGCAAACCGGCGGGCTTATGGGACATGGCGCTTGCGGAATATAACAGCGGAGTGCGAAAGAGGCCGTTTTTTGTTTTGGGAGAGCTGGATTTTGAAGAAACCAATGACCTTTCCCTGATCAATGAAACCAATACCTTTATTTTTTCTGAAAATCGCTCCAGGGAAGCTATTTTTGATGCTTTTCGCAAGGGACGTATGTACACAACCCGGAATTTTCTGGGTGATAAACTAACAATCAGCGACTTTACTGCTTATAACCTGAAAGATGAAACCGCCGCCTTTATGGGAGAAGTCCTGATTGTGAAACAGGCGCCTGTTGCCATTCATATAAAAGCAGAAACTACGGATGACACAAAAGACCAGGTGCTAACCTTATACAGAAATGATGAGCCCATTAAACAATTTACCTGCAATGGATCCCTTGATGAATGGTATGTTGATAAAAAATATCCTGAAAATAAGAATTTTTTTTATAAATTATATGGCGGGAAGGATTGGATCAGTCTGATTACCAATCCAATTTTCGTAAAAGTCAAATGATCTTACCAATCAATCATTCATTTTGATTGTAAACATAATCAAACAGTATCAATGTAATCGAAGCTAAGAAACAAAAAATCGAGAAATCCAGAAAGGATGCGGCTTCAACAACAAAAGGAGTCATTGCAATCCTGGAAAGGACACCTAGTATGATACTAATGAAACCAAAAACAATAAGCACTTTTACAACATTTTTCATAATAACACCCAAATTAATTGATTAAATATACACATGATTTGTTCAATACATCAACCGCAATCTTTTCCCTGGCTGGGCTATTTTGCAAAAATTATCGCATCAGATGTTTTTATCTACCTGGATAATGTGCAATACAAAAAAAATGAATATCAAAACCGTAACCGGATTAAATATAAGGGGCAGGCTAACTGGCTTACTATTCCGGTCAGACATTCCTTCGGTCAATTGATCAATGAGATTGAGATCAATAATAAGGAAAATTGGCGCAGGAAAATTCTTAACACCTTAAAAACCTATTATGCCGCCGCGCCCCATATCTCAGATTATTTTCCGGAAATAGAAGGATTTATCAATGCCCCCCATACTTCCCTGGCAGAATTTAACATGGAATTCATTAACTGGGTTTTGCGAAAACTCAATATTCCGACAAAAACTCTGATCGCATCGGAATTATTTTCCGCAGATCAGTTGCAACAATATGAAGCGTCGGAAAAATTAGTCCGGTTGATCAAAAAAACAGACGCAAGCACCTATTTATCAGGAGCCGGCGGGAAAGATTATCTCAATGAGTCTCTATTTCTTGACCGAAATATAAAAATCCTGTATCAAAATTATGTTCATCCGGAATATCAGCAACTTGGTGAGAATTTTGTAAGTCATTTGTCAATCCTTGATCTTCTGTTCAATGAAGGTGGCAGTAGCCGTGAAATTATAATGAGAGGAAATCAATGAAACTTGGGGAAACTAAAAATATTTTAGCTATCGGCGCCCACCCCGATGATATAGAAATTGGCTGTGGCGGATCTTTGGTTAAATTCACAAAACAAGGACATAATGTCTCGCTTTTTGTTGTTTCTGACGGCTCAGCCGGGGGTGAAATGACAATTCGCAAGGAAGAGCAGAAAAAGGCCGCTCAACTCATTCCCGCGGTAAATCTTTTTTGGGGTGATTATAGAGATACGGAAATTGTGGTGAATAAAAAAATTATCTACCATTTTGAAACCATCATTCAGAAGGCGAATCCCGATATCATTTTGGTCAATAACCCGGAAGATACCCATCAGGATCACAGGCATCTGGCGCAAATCACCATCTCCGCCACCCGATATATAAAAAATGTCCTTTTTTATGAAACACCCACCACCACGAATTTTCAACCCGATGTTTATGTTAAACTGAATGACCGGTTATTGAAAAACAAACATGAATTATTAAAAGCCCATCACTCCCAGGTGAATAAAACCAATATTGCCAATCTTTCTATCATTGATGTCGCCACTTCCAATGCTCAATTCCGGGGAACGCAGAGCCGTGTAAAATATGCCGAAGCCTTTAAACCCTTAAGATTTTTTTTGGAATAAAATGATCAAACACAATCAAACAAATTTCGACGAATCTGAAGTAAATGCCGCAATTGCAATTATTAAATCAGGCATGATTGCGCAGGGTGAAAAAGTCCGGCATTTGGAAAAAGCGCTGTCGGCTGCTATTGGACGCCGGTATTGCGCGGCACTCTCGTCGGGAACCACAGCCCTCTCCCTGGCTCTGGAAGCTCTTGGAATTGAACCGGGCGATGAAGTAATTATTCCCTCCTATACATGTACGGCTCTTTATCATGCCGTGCGCTTCAATAATGCAATCCCGGTCTATGCTGATATTGAAGAAAAAACCTGCAACCTCGCGCCGGATTCTGTAAAGGATAAACTGTCCCCCAGGACAAAAGCGATTATCTTCCCCCACATGTTTGGCCAACCCGGGTATATAAAAGAAATAAAAAAACTGGGGATTCCAGTAATTGAGGACATTGCTCAGTCAGTGGGGGCTAAAATTGGGAACAGAATGACCGGCTATTATGGTGATATTGCGGTTATCTCCTTTTATGCTACGAAAATGCTGGGCGCCGGTGAAGGCGGTGCAATTTTAACGGATACAAAAGAATACTATGACTATATCACTGAGCATCGCGCTTACGATGAGATGGATCAGTTAACCCGCCGTTATAATGCCAAGATGACCAATATTACTGCCGGGATTGCTCTTGCCCAGTTATCCAAACTATCATCATTTATCACCAAAAGGGAAGAAATCAAAAACCATTTCCGGAATAAACTAAAACTCAGCATGGATATTCCCAATTCCGGGGAGGATTTTTACCCAAACTATTACCGATACATTGTCACCTGTAACGACGCGGAAAAATTAATCGCCTTTGGAATAAAAAAAGGTGTCCAATTCAGGAAGCCGGTATTTAAACCTATCCATCTTTATAAAAAAAATGACTATTTACCGGTGACAGAAAAAAAATGGCGTGAACAGGTATCAATACCAATATACCCGCAATTAACTAAAGAAGAAGTCAACACAATCATTGACGTTTGTAATCATTATGAAAAAATTCATGAATAACAACAAATTGCTTTATGCAAAATCAATATTCCTGCCATTGGCAGCAGCAATGATCTATTATCGCCCTGTCCGCGCGAACCTGTTACAAAATCACAATTATTTATTTTTTGTCTTTTTTACTTTTATTCTTTCCTTTGGACTGGTTCCATTTTTCCATAAACTGGGACACATGCTGGACATCACAGACCAGCCCGGCGGCCGCCACCACCATAAAAAAGTAACGCCATTAACCGGCGGCATTCCTGTTTTTATCGCTTTTATCGCCACCACTTACCTGACACTGGATATACCGGTGGAATTTTATGGCCTGTTCTGGTCTTCCCTGATCATACTCGTCATCGGCATTATCGACGATATCAACCCGCTTCCGGCAATTGTAAAATTATTAGCGCAATTGGTGGCCATTGGAATTTTGGTAAAGTATAACATTGTATTCTCCTTTTTTGGAAATCATTTGACGGGAAGAATTTTATCTATCCTGCTGACCTATGTATGGATCGCCGGGATCACCAACGGAATCAATTGTCTGGATGGAATGGACGGATTGGCCGCTGGTATCGCAATCATTATCGGCTTCTTTTATTTCATCATCGCCAAACTAAATGGCAATCATTTCATGGCCAATGTAAGTCTCATCTTAGCGGCCGCCCTACTGGGTTTTTTCCCCTATAACTTTCGCGGTGAAAAAGATGCTTTGATCTTTTTAGGGGATAATGGCAGTACTTTTATTGGATTTTTACTGGCGGCCTTATCGATTTTCGGAGAGTGGGGCACGCACAGCTCTGTTGATATGGCCATTCCCGTCTTGCTGTTAGCCATACCCATCACTGATATGGTAATGACTTCCATATTAAGATTTTATTATAAAAATGTCCGTAATTTATTTGAGTTACTTGGCTATACCGGACGCGATCACCTGCATCATCGTATCAAAAATATCGGAATATCCAGCCGCGATACAGTACTGGCGATTCTATTCTTCAATATAATCATGGGACTGTTGGCATTAATGTTGAAACAAGGTACGTTGTATCAGTCCATTATTGCTTTAACAATCGGACTTCTTTTGTTCTTCATGCTTTGTTTTTTTATAATAAAATTTGAAAAATCAAAAGAATCCATATAAATTTTTTAAATTTAACTTTTATTGAGGATATATGTATCTGAATTACTGGAAATTCGCTGAGAAACCTTTTGAAAACACACCAAATCCAAAATTTCTTTATCACTCTGCCGAACATGATGAAGCCTATATCAGGCTCCTGTATGCCATCAATAGTTTAAAAGGCGCGGCAATGCTAAGCGGTGAATACGGCTGTGGCAAAACACTGCTTATGCATACGCTGATCAATGAATTACCAAAAGATAAATACAATGTTGCCTATCTGACAAATCCCCGGTGGTCGGCCAATGAGCTGATCGGCGAAATATTATACCAACTTCAAATTGATCACCCGTCAACTGTCAGAATGGATATGCTGCACGCTCTCAATGATAATCTTGTTGACACCTTCAAAAAAGGCATGCATACAATCATTATTGTCGATGAGGCTCAGACCATTAATCAGAAAGAAACCTTTGAGGAACTGCGCATGCTCCTGAACTTCCAGTTCAATGACCGCTTCCTGCTGACTCTGCTGTTGACCGGGCAGCCTGAATTAAAAGATATTGTCGCGGAGATTCCTCAATTAGAGCAACGTATCGCAGTGCGTTATCATTTACGCAGATTTGAACTGGAAGACACGCAACAATACATCAGGTACAGATTGTCAAAAGCCGGGGCCAAAGATGAAATTTTTACAACTGAAGCAATTCATGAAATTCATAAATTTTCCCACGGTATACCCCGCAAAATAAATAACATTTGCGATTTAAGTTTATTGTTGGGTTTTGGGCAAAAATTAACTAAAATTGACGCAGACCACATAATCAGTATTATCAACTCGGAAGGATAATATGTCCAGGATGAAAGATATCGTCGGATCTCACAAATCCTATGAAGAAGACAAAAAAAATGACAAAAATGTCCGGGGCATAGCTACGTTCAGCAATCTTAGCGATATTCGTAAGAATCTTCACAGCAATAATCTCCCTGACCCGCAACTCCAAAAGCAGGCCGCGAAAAGAGAAGAAACAGAACAAAAGCCATTACAGGAATCTCCTTCAAAAGCAGATGAAAATCCAACCCCTGTCCCACAAGAAAACCCACCTGAAGAAAAAACCGAAAAACCAACACCACCCCCGGCACAGCCGAAACAGGAAAAAAGCCTACCAGATGATCCGGTTCAGATCAGCAGAAAACTTTACAAAGTCATTACCAACATTTTAAAATCCTATAAAACACAAATTGACGCCAATGAGAAAATTGATATCAACAAACTTTTGCCCTATATTCCAAAGTTTGTAAAATACACCCTGGAAGAGGATGAATTATTAATTTTGGCGCTTCATCCGGGACGCTCAACCGAATGGTTTTCATCCCACTCGATTAATACCGCCATTATTGCAATTGAAGTCGGTCATGGACTTGATTTCAATAGAAAGCAACTCTATGCACTGGCCCTGGCCACCCTGCTCCATGATGTGGGAATGCTAAAGATCAGTCCGGTTATTTTAAGTAAACCGGGCAAATTTACAGAAGAGGAACGCCATCAACTGAGAAATCATCCCAATTACGGAGCAGAAATCCTTCAGCATCTATCATCTAAATATCCCTTTATCATAAAAACAATGCTGGAAGAGCATGAAAAATGGGACGGAACCGGCTACCCAAATGGATTGAAAGGCGAAGAGATCACTCCTTTTGCCAGAATATTAGCCATTGCTGATAAATTTGAATCCCTGGTCCATGAAAGAAATTACCGCCCCGGCTATAAACCGCCGGCCGCCATTCAAAAACTGATCCAGGAGCACCAGAATGATTTTGATCCGAAAATTTTAAAAGCCTTCATCAATATCATATCAATGTATCCCGTCGGCAGCCATGTTTTGCTAAATAACGGCCAAATCGCGCGTGTGATGTCTGTAAATAAAAACCGTCCTGTCAGGCCACTGGTAAAGGTAATAACTAACTCCGAAGGAAAAAAAATATCAGACCCATACATCCTTAATATGGAAAAAGAGCCCCTCACCTATATCACCAAATCCATCAACTATTTACACTGATACTTTCTGTATCAGAATAAAATCTTCTCGCGGCAAATCCTTATCAAACAGTGAATGGAATTTATTATATAAGTCCGCTTCGGATATCCCGCCCCGCCCATCAAAAAATTCCTGAAAACGGGAGAGATCCAATAATTTTTCCTGGTCCTTTTTAATGATTTCCCAATCACCAAGAGAATGCTCGGCTAATTTGTTTGTATCACTGATTATCCTATTATCGCTGCCGGATGAATTCCCATAGAACAGATAACCGGATTTGATCACAGCGACCTGCCCTTTTTCAGTATTCAGGAATACAAAAATATAGTCACAACTATCCGGTGACAGATTCACCAGATTCCTCAGCGAATCAGCAATATCCGTGATATTATTATTCATCTTCATCAAGATTTTGAGACTGCCTTTTAATTCCAGCAGCTCATTGGCGCTGATTTTCTCTGAAATCCCCAGAATACAACAATCAAAATATCTACCGTCACATATGGTGAGATATTGCATTTTTGCTGATCCGATAACATCAATGACATAATCATTTTGTTGAAAATGAATCCGTTCCGTTTGTTCATTACTGCCAATTCCGGTTAATCTTCTGGAAATAACCGGTTCCAGATGGATCAAAAACCGTCGCAGTGTTTTCTCATCTTTTTTAGAAAATCCCTTTAATTTATTTTTGACCAAATAAAACACACCAATAACCTCATCATCAATGGCCACAGGTATCGCCAACAGAGATTTCCAGGGAATTTCCAGATATTTAAAATCCTTTGTCAGGTCATTGTCCCGGATATTTTCAATTAACAAAAATTTCCTATGTTCGATGAGATAATTCTTGATGTTATCCACTGTAAAAGAACCGATCTCGTCAACCAGGTTTTCGTCAATATTCAGATAATGTTTGATCCTAAATTTATCATTCCTCTCCCGTAATTCCAGCCAGCCGCCATTAGCCTCGGTAATTCGATTGGAAAGGTCAATCACAACATCAATAATTTCCTGGTCTTCGGCTTTTTGTTTGAACATGGCTTCAATTTCTGATAAAAACCGCAATTCCTGGCTAACCCGGTCTACCTTTCCCGCTGTTGGTAAATGAAAGAGTATCTTGATCGAAGTGACGGTTAAAAAGGTCAGCACAAACAAAAAACCGACCAGCACAAAACCCTTAACAGTCGTACTAAAGGCATAGACAGCCACAATATATTTTGACCAAAACAGATAGAGCAGTATCAAGGCTGTTAATAAACTACTGATGAAGCAGATGATCTTATCCCGCTTATTCAAATCCTCGAGCCATGAACTGTCAAAGGCAAAAACGGCTGAGATTGCTAAGAAAAGATAAATCCCCAGTTTATAATTATAAAACAGTCCCATATAACCATCCAGCACCGGCTGATAAAGATAGCGGTCCTCGATCATATTGAAAAGAAGAGCAACTATTGCAATGGCAATGATAATAATCCTGAAAAGGATATTAAAAAATAAATTCCCCTCCTGGTTTAACACCAGGGATTTGATAATCTGAATAAATAACATCAGAGCCAGAGTAAATAAAATTGCGCACAAAACGGAATAAGCATTCCAAACAGTTGGAAATTCCGCCAGCATAGGATTATTATCCCACAACACAATATACTTTTTGATCACCATCTGCGGCAGCAAAATAACCCCTACCAGTGTCAGGGTCAATATCAGGAATGTGAGAAATTTTTGCCTTTCCAGAAGGATTTTGTCAAAGTATATTTTTTTTATAAAGGGGAAAGTTAATAATAGCGAAACAACTGCCGCTGCTTCTCTTTCTATTCGAAAAACTTTGATAAAACTAGGCACCCGGTAAAAAACGACATCTACTATATAAATTCCAATTATTATAAGTATTCCAAGGAAAAAAGGTATTATCTGGCGAATGTAATGTTTCATTAGTTACACAATAAAAAAACCGAATTAAATAACGATTATATAAATAGGACAAGCTTTTGCTTGTCCTATTTTGTAATACTCTATTATATGCCAATATTTAGTCTTTTTCAAGAATTAAAATAATTATTTAACCGGCCCCCTGGCAAATCAATTTTCAATTATCTCATTTTTTTCATTTATGGTCACGATTTTTGGTGAGAAGTGTTGCATTTCCTGCTCGTCAATCAGACCATATGCAACAATGATCACCCGGTCCCCCTTTTGCGCCATACGGGCGGCCGCGCCATTGACGCAAATCTGTTTAGCGCCGGGCTTGCCTTCAATTACATAGGTTTCAAACCGATCGCCGCTATTGATATTGAAGACATGAACTTTTTCATTATCATAGAGGCCGACGGCATCCATCATTTCTTTATCAATTGTAATGCTGCCGACATAGTCCAATTCAGTTTCCGTAACAACAGCGCGATGTATCTTGGATTTTAGTACTTGTAATTTCATAAATCCTCATTAAACATTATTTACAAATCCTGCAAATTTAATAATTTTAATTATTCTCTACAATATTCATCTTTTTTAAAGTCCGGTATTTATGGGCAGATTCATCTGATAATAATATTTCAGGTCTTCTGTATCCAAATTATAGGCGCGGCCAAACCGTTGAATGGTAGGGATTCCCAAAAGATTAACAACCCCCTTGAATTCATATCCGGCTGTTTGAAAAGTATAATTTCCCTCATCGGTCCAGATTTTCCCATAGTCTGTCCATAGACCAATACCCAAATACCCGGTATCTATCAAAGGCGCGCCAAGATTAACAGAAAAATTCAGATCATCGGTTATCTTCATCCAGAATTCATTCTTTGTGACCAGTAATTTATTGCCCACCAGTGTCTTATCAATTCCACGCAAATACTGTCTTTCCGTGATCAGACCGCCGCCAATGGGTATATTTTCATTAATATCCAGGCCCGGCTGAAATTGTGAAAAGTAGTTCCCATTGATAATATTCAAATTGGTTTTGTTGGTAAAAACAAAATGATCCACTTTCAGATCGAACACATCGTAGAGCGGCGCGAAGTCAAGTTCGAAATTAATGTCGTGCTCTACAAAATCCTTTTTCATGCCCAGGGAGGAATTGGCCATACTGAGTTGATAATTCACGCCATATTTTCTTACCGGATGGACAAAGGAATTTTTGAAAGGCAGTTCATAGATCAGTTGCAGCCCTGATTCCGACGTGTATGCAATTCCGTCTTCAAAAATCGGACTGGTTTCAAAATTTTCTTCCCGCAGGTTTATATCCTGATACATCAATCCGGTGGAAACCTGAAAACGGACAAAAGGATTTTTTATCAGGTCCAGTGGTTTACTGAAATTAATTCCGATATTTTCAATATCATAAGTAAACCAGGTATCTTCCCAAATTCCACCAAGCCATACATATTTCATATAGCTGAGATCAATCGTCACCGGTAATTGCCGGTTGACATAATTCATCAAATAGTAAGGCTCCATGCCATCGTATTCCAGGTAACCGCTGAATGTTAACATATGCCTGGACAGCGGATCCATCCACATTGTCATCAGAATCATAGCCTCCACATCAGGATATATAAAATTGATGTAGGACTCCACATTTTTCAGATGATTATAATCCTGCTTTTTATAGTCTGGAACTGTATCGGGAACCTCAATCGGATAGGGATAGCGAGCTTCGATCCAGCGGGTGTAATAATTTGGTTCGGGTACATACCGGTTTTCACTTTTATCTCTTAGATCAACCTTTAGCAAGCTATTTTTTTCACGGTCTAATTCCGCCAGCACAATGGCTTTGTGAGTGGAATCGGTTTTCTCAATTTGCTGGGCGATCACATTGTATGGCGGGGTCTCAAAATCCGCAGTCTCGCCGGTTTTGATATTAATATTTTTAATTACTGTTCGGCTGTCAACTTCTCCCGGTAAGGTTATGACCAGGTTTGCCCTGTCCCGCCAGAATATTTTACGGGGAAATCTTGACAAAGTGTCTGTACTGATCATTTTCTCGTCTGACAGACTGTAAACTGTCAATAAAAACTCATGGTTTTCATCAAATTGAGTTAAAGCCAGTTTGTCGCCGTCAGGGCTCAGTTCCATTTCGCCAATTGCTGTACTTTTATGCAGGGTTAAAATTCTTTCTTCTTTTTCTCCCTGTCGATATTTGATAAAATTATTTTCATGGTTCAGCTGCTGAAAAAAAACGCCGCCCCGGTTATCAACCTGTGGCAGCCGGCCGGTGGTAATTTTCTCTATTTTATCCTTTTTAATATGATAGACATGAATTTTCGGTAAAATGGAACCGTACTTACCACGCTCATACGTCACATAGGCGCAGTAGCGCAGATTGTTACTAATCGCCAGGTCCTGTGCAATTCCCACCGGTTCAATTTTCTTAATCCGCTCAATTTCCAGGGTATCATTATTGAGTGTATCCCGGTCAAAATATCCGATGGCCAGATCATGATAATATTGCTTGTCATTTCCCTTGCCCTGAAAAAAGATCAGGGAATCCTTCATCGTTAATGATCGAAGATTTTTCCAGCCTTTGACAGTGATCCTGTCAAGATAATTCAAACTGTTGACAGCCGAAGTGTCTCCATCATCACTCTTCATCTCATAGGCAGTTCCAAAATAATAAGCATAAACGTACCGCCGCCATTCTTCCTTAAATTCTTTGAGACTTTTTCCATAGACTTTTTTAAATGCTGTCTTGAAACTATAGAGGTTGAATTTATTTCTGTATTTCAAAAGTTCCTGTAGTTTTTCCATACCATAAAATTCATATAAATAACGCACCATGGAAAATCCGGTAGTATAGAAAAAACCATCGGGATGATTATAGGAAATATCATTGGAAAATATTCCTTTGCGAAGGTTGGCATCTTCCCGGCCGTACCCCCATTCCTCGCCACTGAAAAACATGGCATATCCCTCATTAAAATCCGAAGGGAAGGACATTGCGGTGACAGGGAAAAATATATCCGCCCAGGTTCTGACGGAATGAAATACAAAATGGTGGGAAATTTCATGAGACAGCACTTTTCGCAGCCATTTTTCCCGGCCGGTGAAAATATTGACATAATCATTTACATCTACCCAAATGGCAATATATTTACCGGCTGCTGAATATCCATTGGTTATTTTGTCCTGGTTGGTAATAAAAATCCTGATTTTTTCATCCAGTTCCAGGTCATAGGTCTGAACCAGAGACTTGTAAGTGGCTTCAGATATTTGCAGCGCCTCCTCGGCTGTCTCAAGCAGGGGATCATGATAAGCGACAATTATATTTTCCGATTCAAGACTTTTCCAGTCAATTTCCGCGTGGTTGCGCTGATTCATGAAAAAATAGGCATTTACATTGGTCACAAACAAAAATAAACCCAAAAAACTAATTCTTTTAATCATAATTCTCCTCAATAACATTATTGGGGTAAAAATTAACTATTCGCTAAACTTATACAAAGAAAATATTTTGCACCCCTTAGAGTGTTTCTTCACCGCAGAGGATAATTTCTGTCTGTCCGGCGGTAGAATTATCCGGTTTGGAAAAATATATTTAAAAATCGGGAGAATTGTCACCTGCATGAAGAAGCCGTCATATTGTTTTAATTGTAATGGTAAATTTATTGCCCTTCAAAAAATGAATTCAGATAGTATCCCCTGGATTCCAGGTAATCGCGGTTTTCTTTCCAAAATTCTGTAATCGCATTAATAGAAGTAATTTGTGTCACGCCATACATGATCATTTCTAATTTTTTAGTAAATATTTCCCCCTCGTAGGGTTCAAATGTGACTTTGAAATCTTCGGCTTCATTATTAATCCTCGGGGATAAATACTGGTAAAATTCCGCAGCGGCCGATGTTGCGATTCCAATCACTTCAAAATTTGGCACACCGTCTAATATACCTATTACCAGCCCCCCGCTGAAGCCACGATTGAAAGGGGAATCCGCATAAAAATACTGTTCCGGCCGCGGCTTACTGAAACTGGTGATGCCATGAGAGATCATTTTGTATCCCCTCGGAAACCCAAACAAATAGACAAAACTACCCCAATTAAGTTTTTTTGTGTTTCCCACCGGATAATCTAAAACCGGGATCAGGTTGCTCGTTTCGCTGGTCTTAGCGCCCAAAATAGCGATATCGATTTTATCATCCAGTACAAGAATTTCAATGTCTTCGGTGGCAATTTCCGAACAGTAGATCATTTTTTTTGTAAGAAAAGAGATAGAAGCGACATAATTATCATAGGGTTCCTCAAAATAGGTGATGATTTTTTCCGGCACGTTTACAATGTGGGCGCAAGTCAACATTGCCACCTGGTTATTCTCCTCATGGATAATGGTTGCCGTTCCGGTGCTGTTGTTATTAAAACTGACCGTTTTGACCGCTTCGTCGATCTTGATATCCTGTAGCGTAAATTGATTTTCCAGGCTGAATTGATATTCTGTATAATATCCGACACAGGTTAACATTTTGGTAGTGCTGCTAATATTACTCAGTTCAGCAGCGCAATTGCGATGGGGAAATTCCGTGTCATACTGACCGTCTTCCACAATGAGATTAGAAAAATCATGTATATACCGGGTGCATGTGCTTAAGCTTAGAATTGTTATGAGTAAAATCGTCAGTTTATTAAACATCTAAATATATTTCCTTTTAATTTCAGAATAATGATAAAATTGTTTAAATGCAATATGAAGCTGTTCGGGGATAATATTAAAGGTATGAATTGAAATATCCGGAAATAGAATTATTTTGGCCCCGGTCAAACTCAGCCGGGGCCAAAATAATTCTTCTCAGCAGGCTGTCAAAAATACTCTTTTTTACGAATTCTGGCCGGACATACGACACCGTCGGTCAACTTTTGTGGGACAGCCTTTCTAAATTTACTTGTTTTTATATTTTTCCAGAATATTGAGGACATAATCAATATCAGCCGCCGTATGCTCGGCAGAAACCTGAAAACGAATTTCCTCATCGCCTTTCGGCACAACCGGAAAATTCAATCCTGTCGCCAGAACACCATTTTCCGTCAGGAAATCGACAATCTTTTTGGTTTCCAGGGTATCGCGGACCATCAGCGGTACCACCGGATGATCGCCTTTGATGGTTTCAAAACCCAAATCCAGCAATCCTTTTTCAAACTTTTTCGTCATTTGATACAAGTGGGCGATAATGGATTTTCCTTCTTCTCCCGTAAGAATATCAAGCGCTTTCATTGCCGCATTACATTCCGAAACCGTAATCGGGTTGGAATAGATGTACATCGGCGCTGTTTCCCGAAGATATTCAATGATTTTTTCATTGGTCACCACATAGCCGCCATTGACGCCAAAGGCTTTTCCCAATGTCCCGATCAGCACGTCAACTGTCGCACCTGTATATTCTTCCGTGCCCCGTCCGGTTTTACCAAAGGCGCCAACGCCGTGGGAGTCATCAACGATCGAAATTACGCCTTCTTCAAATTTATCATTATATTTGTCACAGGTTTTAACCAATTCATCCAGGGGCGCATGATCTCCACGCATGGAAAATATACCGTCGGTTACAACCAGTGCGCGCCGGCCTTTTCCCACTGCACTGTCTAATTGCTTTTCCAGGTCCTGCATGTCATTGTGTTTATAAATTGCCTTATGTGCCGGGCGGGACAGGCGCACTCCGTTGATAATACAATTATGATTGAGTTCATCGCTGATGATCACTGTTTCCTTAGTGGTCAGCGGAACAATCACGCCCATACTCGTCACATAGGCGGAGCTGAAGATCATACCGGCCGGTTTATCATGAAATTCCGCCAGTTTTTTTTCCAGCCTAATATGATGGTCATAAGTACCGCTGATAAACCGAACAGCGCCCGGGCCGACACCAAATTTCTGCGCGGCTTCCTCTTCCGCCAGGATCATATCTTCACGCAGTGACAGTCCCAGGTAGGAATTTGCATTCATTTTGATAAACTCCTGATTTCCAAAACCCCTGAGAATATATCTTGGGCCGTGATTCCGGCTTGCTTTTTTCACACCGACAATTACTTTTTCTTCACCTTTGGCGCGACCGCTGGAATATAAATCTTCCAGGTTTCGACCAATTGTTTTTTCTATTTTTTTTAAAGACATCTTCTCTCCAATCCTTTTTTTTCTGATTATCAGCCAATTACTTCTAAACTCACTCTGTAATTTCCCAATCGGCGAAATGCTCCGTCATTACTTTGGTCTGGGGTTCGGTGGTCCAGAACTGATTGAAATTATAGGTCCACCCCATTGTTTCGGAACCGCCGCCCGATTGTGTTGTAATCAAAAACCGATTATCCAAATGACCAAAATATGCAGCTTGTTCAGCCGGTGTCTTTTTGTCACCGCCACTGGGGTCCACCGGTATCCAGCCAAAATCCGGCAGATAGATCTCACACCAGCGGTGGAATACATTATCATAAGAAGTATCATCACCGCGTACAACCACCGATCCCACATAACGGGCCGGAATACCGGCTGCGCGGCAAAGGGCGATATAGACAAAAGAATATTCCGAGCAGGAACCATTGCCTCTTTCTAAAACTGTTGGTGCGGTGTTCCAGCCGCCCACCATTTCATAGTACATTCTGGGTAACAAATAATTATATAAATTCCGGGCGATCCAATAGGGATTTTTTTCATCATCCACAGCTTCTTTCAGGGCCTGCTGAATAACCGGATGTTGCAGTTGATACTTTTCATCATTGTCCAGATATTTTTTACGAATAGCCCCGGGAATATCATCCAGAGAACCGATTTCGTCGGGATAAATAAAATATTGAGTTTCATAAATCTCCGATTTTACTTTTAGTTCCGGCGCTTTTATCTCACCGCTTTTGACATTTTTATAATGAAACCGGGCGGTCTTCTGGTCCCAGCGGTCAGTGGGGTAATCCGTTGGTTTTTCACTGAATTCCACGCTTTCGAGTATTTTCTGATTATCGCGGTCCACGGGTAATGCAAAATGAAGATCGAGGGTAAGTATTTTCCCGGGCCCAAAATTCCGGGCGCGATTTTTCAGCAAAGTGACAGCTTCCCGCTTATTATAACGCCGTATTTTTTGGCCATCACGGTTTTTGAGTTTATATAATTTATCGGTATGGTGGTCCACTACCCATACTGCCTTTCCGTCCCAGGCCATGCCTCGCGGAAATTGCGATGGCGCATCAGTGGCGAAGATAACATTGCCGGTTTCATAATCCACCATATAAACTTTGTCTTCCATACGGTCGGAAATCCAGAAATATTTCCCGTCATAACAGATGCCCCGCGCATCGCCTGAGGGAGCGGGAAAACTCCGGATTGTCGTACCATCCACAGTGCTGATCTGGACAATAATATCATCCTTATTATCACAACACCATAAATATTCCCCGTCAAAGGTCAATCCTTCCGGTACTTTTTCCGGATAATCAATGGTCTTCAGAATATTACCGTTGTCAGGATCAAGGCAATATATCTTTTTCGTATTGGCATCACTGTTCCACAGATATTTCCCGTCCCAAGCCAATCCCATCGGCCAATAAGCCGGTGACGGAAAACTCCTTATCACTTCGCCATCACTACCGAGACAGTAAATTTGATCGGTTTCACGGTCTGCCAGCCACAGGTTTTTCCCATCCCAGGTTAATCCGGTAGGAAATTTACCCGGTATTGGATATTCTTCCAATACTTCGCCGGTATAGGCAAAAATAAGCGAACATAAAATTAGCAATAAGCCAAAAACCTTTGCATTTCTTAACATAAGTCTCCCTCCTTAATGTTGTGAAATTATTTGTTTTTATTGATCAGGTAACTCAGGGCCTTATCATAGGCTGTGAGTCCTTTGTCATAAATCCGATGGACAGCAATTTCCCGGATTGCCGAATGGTCAAATGTTTCTTTGGAAAGTGGAAATTCCGATAAGGCTACTTCAACTACCGGCACCTGAATGATGGCAAGCATCTCCTGCAAGGCGTAAAAATCCCTCGCCATGCCACCTAAATTCATTACGATTGCATCAATATTATTTCTGTTTGTCAGCACGGTTTTCAGTACATTTTTCCGCGCAAAAAGATGAAATATATGCAGGCTCAGATCATTGTCACGGGCGATTTTTTTTATGTGCCGGTTCACCTTGTCAAGGGTCAAACGGGATTTGTTATGACTGGATACTTTGCCTAATAGCGACAGCTGTGGTCCGTGTAATATTAGAATTCTCATGATGAAATTTACATTTTTCCCTGCAACTATCCAATGGTTAATCATTTCTATAAATTACTTCCTGCCTTCAAAGATTGCAATACTGCCAAAAATGTAATTATGAACCTCCGTCTCTTTATATTGTTGCTCAGATAGTTTATGAAGAATGGTCTGCTGGTCATGAAAATTTATAACGGAAGCAGCCAGATAGTGATATTCCGCATATTTCCCGATTAAAACACGGCTTAGTAAGGGAACAATTTTGCGAAAATAAAAATTCCTCATTTTCTTGATGATGCCATTTCCGGGCTGCGCAAACTCCAGGGCGACCAGTTTTCCACCCGGTTTTAAAATTCGATATATTTCACCGAATGCTTTATCCAACTGTTGAAAATTTCGAATTCCAAACCCGACAATTACATGATTGAAGGAATTGGATTGGAAGGGTAATTCAGCTGCATCGCACCCAAAAATTTCATTATTCCCGGTTCGTGCTTGGGCAATCTGAAGCATTGTAATATTACGGTCTGCAATGATCATCCGGGCGTCAAATTGCCGGGCAATCATTTCTGCCAGATCACCTGTGCCGGTAGCCAGGTCAAGCACAAGTTCCCCTTGCTTTACCAGCAGTCTGTCAATTGCTTTTCTTTTATAGCGATTGTGTGATCCCAATGAAATCACATTATTCATCAGATCATAGTTTTTGGCGATTTGCGTAAAAACATCATTGATATAGTTCTTGGTGATAGCCATGAAATATGATAATCAGGCAGAATCCCTGACGATCAGGTTCGCTTCCATAATTTCAATTTTATTACCGGTGATCCTATCCTTGTCGGATTCAATCTGGTGAATAAGAATTTGACCAGCCCGTTGGCCGATTTTTCTGGCAGACTGATCAACGGTTGTAAGGGCCGGCTGAATCAGGGAAGATATTTCATTATTGGAAAAACCTATCACCGCCAAATCCCCGGGAATTTTGATATTATATACCCGTGATTGCTGGTAGACGCCAATGGCCACCGGATCATTGACGCAGAATACGGCATCGGGTTTATTATCCAACTGCATTAATTGCTGCAACCCGACCTTTCCATCCTGTTTTTCCATCCCGCAATGGACGATCAATTCATCGGCCACCGGCATTCCGGCATTTTGCAGAGCTGTTTCATATCCTCTTAATCGCTCCCGGCTAATGTTTAAATTCGGAGTGCCGGCCAGATATGCAATTCGTTTGTACCCGGTTTTAATCAGGTATTTAACAGCCCTTAAACTGCCGCCGAAATCATCGGTAATCACTTTTGACGCCTGAATGCCTTCATCAAAACAACGGTCAAAAAAGACCACCGGAATTTCATTATGTTGTAATTCCATAAAATGATCGGGATTTTTCGTTTCCTGTGAAATTGACGCGATTACACCGGCGACATTATTGGCGATCAGATTGTTAACCGCTTCCAGTTCATGTTGATATTTCTCATGGGACTGGCAAATCATGGCGGTAAATCCGGCATCAGAGACCACTTTTTCAATGGCACTGATAGCGCTGCCGAAAAAATCATGACCAATATTCGGCACCAGAATGCCGATGGTAGTGCTGCGCTGCATCTTCAGGTTCTTTGCAATTGTATTGGGACGGTAGCCCACCTCTTTTACCAGTTGCATGACCCGCTCCTTGGTTTCCTTTTTAATGGCGGGATGATTATTCAGGGCCCGCGAAACTGTTGCCGTGGAGGTATTTAACATTCGGGCAAGATCTTTGATTGCTATTTTCGCCATAGTGTACTCTCCGATAATACTTAAAATGAATAATGAAATATCAACATTTCACGCGATAATTTTATTAAAAACTTCTATCAAAGGTAATAATTTATTTAATAATTTGCATAATTTATAAAAAATGTTAAAATCTAATAAGCAGATAGTAATCAGCTGATTTTTATAAAAAATATATTGCAGTAACGCGCAATTGAGGGATATATTTAACATTAAACTAACAAATTGAAAAGATGAAAAAATAAAAGGAGAAATTATGAATCAATATATTTTCAGACAATACGACATTCGCGGTGTTGTCGCAGAGGACTTTAGCGACGATGTTGTGATCAATCTTGGCAAAGGATACGGAACCTGGGTCAAAGCAAAAGGCGGCCGGAGAATCACCCTCAGCGGTGATGTGCGCACCACCACTCCCCGGCTTAAAGAAAAATTCGCCGATGGTGTCTTATCTACCGGTGTTGATGTGATCGATCTGGGTATTTTACCCACGCCTGTCAATTATTACTCCATGTATAAAATTGATGTCGATGGTGCTGTCCAGATCACAGGCAGCCATAACCCGCCGGACATGAATGGGTTTAAACTCTCTTTCCAAAAAGGCTCGGTTTATGGTGATGAGATTCAAAATATTCGCAAAATCATCGAAGCCGGCAATTTTGCCGAAGGTAAAGGTAAAAAAACCGGACAGGAAATTCTGAAGCAGTACATAGCCGAAATATCAAAAAAAGTCACCCTTGAAAAACCGGTCAAAATCGTTATGGATTGCGGCAATGGCGCCGCCTGCCTGGCCGCGCCGGAAATTTTCCGGAATTATAATAACCTGGAGGTGACAGAGTTGTTTTGTGATGCCGATGGTAACTTTCCCAATCATCATCCCGACCCCACTGTAGAAGAATATATTCAGGATATGATCAATGAGGTAAAAAAGGGCGATTATGACTGTGGTATCGCTTTTGACGGTGATGCCGATCGTATCGGTGTTGTTGACAACAAAGGGCAGATCATCTGGGCCGATTACATTATGATCCTTTTTCTCGACGAAATCATTAAAAACGGCGAAACAGTGGTATTCGACGTAAAATGCTCCCAGGCCCTGGAAGATGTAATCAGGGAAAAAGGCGGCGAAGCCTATATGTATAAAACCGGCCATTCCCTGATCAAACAAAAAATGCAGGAACTTGACCTTCCCTTTGCCGGCGAAATGAGTGGCCATATTTGTTTTGCCGATGACTATTACGGCTATGATGACGCGATCTATGTGGCCGCCCGCTTTATCCAAATGTTGTCAAGACTGGACCAACCTTTATCGGAAGTAATGGACCAGTTACCAAAATATGAATCCACGCCGGAAATGCGACTGAACTGCCCCAATGACAAAATAAAATTCGACATTGCCGAAAAATCCGCCAAATACTTCAAGGAAAATTATGATTGCATTGATGTCGATGGCGTGCGTATCAAATTTGGTGACGGCTGGGGACTGGTAAGAGCCTCCAATACACAGCCGGTGATCGTAACCCGCTTCGAGGCCAAAACAAAAGAACGCCTGGAAGAGATTAAAAATACCGTGCTGAACAAATTAAATGAATTTGGAGAAATTTCCCTCTAAAGAATGATTATGACAGTAAATATAAAAGCAACACTTCAAAATTACCGGAATTTGATCAATCAGGAATTGGAAAAACTGCCAATTCCTGATTTTCCAAAATCCCTTTACGAGCCGTTACAATACAGCCTGCAGACAAAAGGCAAGCGGATTCGTCCGATCCTGACACTACTCATTGGTGTGGGCATGGGTGCGTCAATAAAAGATCTGCTTCCTGCCGCCCTGGCACTGGAGATCCTGCACACCTATACCCTGGTGCATGATGATATTATGGACAATGATGAGATGCGCAGGGGCCAACCCACCATGCATAAAAAATGGAATGTAAATACCGCCATTCTCTCCGGAGATGCAATGAATACACTGGCGTTCAGAGTGCTGATGAATACCAACTCGCCTAATTTGCAAAATATCGGCCTGGAGTTCACAGAAGGTATGATGGAAATATGCGAAGGCCAGGCACTGGATATGGAATTTGAAGGCCGCCTGGAAGTTTCCCTGGATGAATACCTGACAATGATCACTAAAAAAACAGCCCGATTGCTGGCAATGTCCTGCAAAATCGGTGGCTGGATCGCTGATTGCAAAAAAGAAGAATTAGACGCTCTGGAAAATTTTGCCATTAAAACCGGACAGGCATTCCAGATCCAGGATGACCTGCTGGAAATTCTTTCCAACTCAAAAAAAATGGGCAAAAGTTTGGGAAGTGATTTTGCTTCCGGTAAAAAAACCTACCCGATGATCCTGACATTATCAGAAATGACACCCGCCAATAAAAAAGATTTTTTGACATTTCTCAAGAATAATTCTAATATAAAAGAAATTCGCAACAGTTTTTTGGATTCAGGCAGTATAGAAAAATCACAAGTTACTATCAACAACCTGCTTTCTGAAGCAAAACAAGAATTAAATATATTTCCCAAGGAATTAAGGGAAAATCTAATTGGATTAATTCAGTATTTACAAAAGAGAAAATCATAACATGATCAAAAAACAAATTGAAATTCAGAACAAACATGGAATTCACACCCGGCCGGCAACGGTTTTTGTTGAAGCTGCCGGTAGATTCAAAAGTGATATATTTCTTTCCTATAATGGTGAACGCGTCAATGGGAAAAGTATCATGGGTTTGTTAATTCTGGCGGTGGAACCCGGCGCAACCATTGAATTGGAAACCAGTGGGCCTGACGAGCAAGAGGCAATGGATAAATTAATTGACATTATCGAGAACAAATTTTATACAGAATAATAAAATGCTTATACTCAAGGGAAAACGAATATCTGAAGGAATCGCCATCGGGCCTCTTTTTTTCATTGATAATGAAAAAATCAAGGCACCGGAACATTCTATTGATGACACCCAGGTAGACGATGAGATCAAAAAACTCGATGAAGCTGTGCAGGGCTGCATCAATGAACTGAGCAAAATTAAACAAATCGCATTAAAACATCTTGACGAAGACCATGCGCAGATCATTGAGGGGCAAAAAATGGTTTTGTCCGATGAAATGGTCATCAATGAGGTTAAAGAACACATTAGAATCACTAAAAAAAATGCGGCTCACAGCTATTCTAAAGTTTTCTCTAAATATGAAAGTATTCTGGAAAAGAGCCTGTCGGTTTACCACCGTGAAAGACACTCTGATATTGCTGATGTAAAAAAACGAATGATCCATCGTCTGTCCGGCAATGGCAGTTATATCAATGCCAAAATTACAAAAGAATCTATCATAGCCGGCAGAAGGATATCTCCCTCTGACCTGTTACAATTGGGACATGATAATATTATCGGTATCATTACTGAAGTCGGCGGCTCCGATTCGCACATTGCAATTCTGGCAAAAGCCTTTCGAATTCCCTATCTGTCACAATTACAGGATTTCCAGAAACTAAGAGATTATGACCATGCGGTGCTGGATGTCATGGAAGAAACCGTTCTGGTCGATCCCCGCCGGGAAGACCTGCAATTTTATAAAAAGAAAGAAAAGGAATTTCTTGCCAGTAAAAAAGTCAAAGTCGATGAAATCGTCACCCGTACAAAAGATAATCAGGATTTTAAAATTTATGTGAACCTGGAATTTGCCGAAGAACTACAAATGATGGATGTGGATTATGTTCAGGGCATCGGACTTTTTCGCAGTGAGTTCATCAGTATCGAGCAAAACAAACTTCCCGATGAAGAAACCCAATTTAAAGCTTACAGCAAAGTGGTCCGGCTGTCCAAAGGCATTCCCTTGATTTTCAGGACCTTTGATTTCGGCCGTGATAAATTTATAGAAATCCTTGATCTTAACATGTTTCATCAGGATAAAGAATTTGAAAATTGGGGCGGTTTGCAGTTCTGCCTGGAAAATCCCGATATTTTGAAAACTCAGTTCCGCGCTCTGCTGCGCGCCAGTGAATTTGGCCCGATTAAGATCATGTTGCCCATGGTCGCAACATTGGATGAAATCGACCGTGCCAAGCAAATTCTGGCCGAAGCACAGATTGAACTGATTGAAGAAGGCAAAAAATTTCGCCGGGATCTGGAAATCGGCAGTATGATCGAAACCAAAGCTTCCCTGGAAATTCTGGACGAACTGGCGGAAAATGTTTTCTTTTTCAGTATTGGCACCAATGATCTGGCAAATTTTCTATTGGGGACCAAACGGGATGAGGGTAATATTAATAATCATTACCACCCAAAAGTATTTCAGGCCATCAAAAAAATTGCCGAATGTGGAAAAAGACACAATATTCCGGTAACAGTTTGCGGAGAAATGGGGGGCGACCGCTATGCCCTGCCCGGGTTGATCGCCTGCGGCATTCGTAGTGTCAGCGTTGCGCCATCAGTACTGCCTATGATCAATGAACTGATCAAAAATATATCTGCTGAGGAATGCCAGGTACTGGAAAGACGAATAATGAATAGCAGAAATGCTTATATGCTACTTTCAATTCTGAAAGATTTTTACTACTATAAAGTTAAAACCTATTAATACAATTATGTTAAAAAATAAATTAATACCTGTTAAAATTAAAAAAATCATTTTTTTCCCGCCGTCAAAAAACTACGCCATTATCCTCAATGACAGCGAAAAAGATCTGCAACTGCCCATTATTATCGGGACATTTGAAGCGCAAGCCATTGCCCTGGGAATCGAAAATATTAAAATGCCCCGGCCCATGACGCATGACTTATTGACCAATATCCTGAAAAAAGAAGGAATTAAAGTTGATAAAATTGTTATCACACAATTGCAGGAAGGCACATTCTACGCGAAAATTTATTACATCAATAATAAAAATGAAGTTGTGCAACTGGATTCACGACCCAGTGATGCCATCGCCATTGCCTTACGCACCAATAGTGATATTTTCGTGACGGAACAAGTTATGAAAGAAGCCGGCCAAAAAATCGACCTGGAAGTTTTGGGAAGCAAACAGAATAATCCTGCAAACCCCGCCAGCAACATTGATATCCTGGATAAAATTCATGATTATCAATTAAAAATGCAGGATGCCATTGATATGGAAAATTACGAACTGGCCGCTGAGTTCCGGGACAAGATCAAAAACCTGGAATCCAAAATCCATAATTAACCCCTCCCCCGCCTATAAAATTCTCCTTGGGTAACAATCCAAATTGTCGTAATTTACACTTAATTTATATAGGGTGAGATGAGACAAAAAACTAAAAATTTAATATTGTTCGGGATTATGGTACTGATCTGGAGTACAACCTGGGCTGTCTTAAAGATCGGGCTCAAAGACACTCCACCGGCTGTGGGCCTGGCGGTTCGCTTTGGAATTGCCGGTGTGCTGCTGCTTACTTTCAGTTGGTTTCGCCGGTTTAGCTTTTATTTCACCCCGGCCCATATTCGGCTCTACCTGATTGTTGGTCTCTTTAATATGGCGCTGAGTTACTTTTTTACCTATTGGGGAACGCAATTCATTCCCAGCAGTTTGTCCTCTATTTTATGGTCCACTATGCCGATCATGCTTGGTATTCAGGCCCATTTTTTTATTAAGGGTGAGCGATTAAATCTGACCCGCTTACTGTCAATCGTGATCGCCACTATCGGTGTGATCATGATCCTGTCGGACCAAAAACTGATCATCAGCCGGGAAGTGCTGGTCGGTTCCCTGATCGTCCTGCTGGCGGTGCTGATGGGTACTTTTCCCAATATCTACACAAAAAAATTCAAAGGGGATTACAATCCTCTGGTATTGACCGGAATGGCCATGGCGATTGCCTCAATATTTCACTCCATTTTTGCAAGTTTAACCGGTCAGTGGGCCCTGTCCAACTGGAACATTGTCTCCATTTCCAGTGCCGTTTATTTGGGAATATTCGGGTCAGCGGTGACCTTTTCCATCTATTATTATCTGTTAAAACAGATATCAGTGGTCAAGATTTCTTTTCTGACATTCATTACGCCGATAACCGCTTCAATTATCGGCTGGATTTTTCTCCATGAGACCATTACATTAAAGGAGATGCTGGGCTGTCTGATCATATTTTCCGGAATTTTTATGTATGATTCCCGCAAATATTACAATTATTTAAAAATAAGAAAACGAGTCAATGGCTAAAAAAGATAAAACCCTATTTTACTGTACTGATTGCGGCAATTCACAAACCAAGTGGTCAGGGAAATGTTTTTCCTGCGGCGCCTGGAACACTCTGGTGGAAGAAAAAGTATCCAAAAAGACCGCGAAAAACCCCACCAAATTTGCTGATAAAACACCGGTACCACTAAACAGAAAAATCACCTCACATACAACGCGCTATCAAACCGGCATCGAGGAATTTGACCGGGTAACCGGCGGCGGTTTTGTGAAAGGGTCCATAATCCTGCTTGGAGGCGAACCCGGCATTGGCAAATCCACTATCATGTTGCAGATTTTACAAGACCTTTCCGGGAAGAATTTTCTTTATTTTTCCGGGGAAGAATCCGCCGAACAGATCCAGATGCGGGCCACCCGTATGAAAATTTCCGATGACAGAATACTTCTCAGTTGTGATAATAATTTGGAGAGCATTCTCCATCAAATCGACCGCAATAAGCCGGAACTGGTGGTGATTGATTCCATTCAAACCCTTTATTCCGATGATTTTGATAATATGCCCGGCTCCATCACCCAGGTTAAAGAATGTTCCGCGCAACTCCAACGGAAAGCCAAGGAGCAGGGAATAACCATTGTTCTCATCGGCCATATCACCAAATCCGGCAGTATCGCCGGGCCGAAAATTCTGGAACACCTGGTGGACACAGTGCTTTATCTGGAATCGGGGCAGCACAATCACTACCGTACCCTGCGCTCCATTAAAAACCGCTTCGGCTCCACCAATGAAGTGGGGATTTTTGAAATGCGGGAGAATGGGTTGATCCCTGTTGAGAATCCCTCGGGCTTTTTTCTTTCGGAAAAACGGGATCATATTTCCGGCTCCACTATCTCAGTCAGTATGGAAGGCACCCGTCCCATCTTAATCGAAATCCAGGCATTGGTTACCCGCAGTTCTTATGGCAATCCCCAGCGCACCGCCAATGGTATTGATTATCGCAAACTGGCGATGCTGATCGCGATCCTGGAAAAACGCGGCGGTTACCAAATGGGCAATTACGATGTTTTTGTGAATATTGTGGGCGGATTAAAAATCGACGAAACAGCCATCAATATGGCAGTGGTGGCGGCCATGGCTTCCAGTCTTCGGGACCTCTCTATTTCATCAAAGTGCGCTTTTATCGGCGAAGTGGGACTGGGAGGTGAAATACGCTCCATTCCATTTATCGAAGCCCGGGTGAGGGAGGCATTAAAATTTGGCTACGAACAAATATTCATTCCTAAAAACAATCATAAATTAATTAAAACCAATAATAAAAAGGTTATCGGTGTGGATTCCATCGGTCACCTCTTCAGTTTAATTTTTTAAAAGGACTTATTTTGGAACCTATTGTGAAAAACTCAGGACGAATACAATTTTCAATATATAAAAAAGACCCGACTTCACTGGCAAGAGCAGGGAAGTTTGTCACCGATCACGGTGAGGTCAAAACCCCGATATTCATGCCGGTGGGAACCAATGGCGTGGTTAAAACCATGACACCCCGGGAATTGAAAGAGGCTTCCGCCCGGATCATTCTCGGGAATACGTATCATCTCTATTTGCGTCCCGGTCTGGAAATTATTGAAGGGGCCGGCGGGCTGCATCAATTCAGCAGCTGGGACCGGCCGATTCTCACCGACAGTGGCGGTTTCCAGGTCTTTAGTTTGTCCCATCTTGGCAAAGTCACCGAGGAAGCCATTACCTTTCGCTCCCACATTGACGGTTCCGAGCATAAATTATCCCCGGAAATATCCATGGACATTCAGCATACTTTGGGAAGTGATATTGTCATGGCTTTTGACGAATGCACCTCCTATCCCTGTGATTACGATACCGCTGAAAAATCCCTGGAACTCACCCATAAATGGGAAACCCGCTCCAAAGAACATTTCGATAAACTTCCGCCTAAATACGGACACAAACAATTTTTATTTGGTATTGTGCAGGGTAGTGTTTTTCCGGAATTACGACGCGAAAGCGCCAAAACACTGACACAATTGGATTTCGACGGATATGCTATCGGCGGCCTGGCTGTGGGCGAACCAAAAAGTAAAAAAAATGAGATCATTGAAATCGTTTCTCCCCTTCTGCCGGAAGAGAAACCGCATTATCTCATGGGAGTCGGCAAGCCCGAAGATATCATTCAGGGCATCGAGCGCGGAATCGATATGTTTGACTGTGTGCTGCCAACGAGAAATGCACGCAATGGCACACTCTATACCTGGAAAGGCCGGATAGTGCTGAAAAACGCGCAGTACAAAATGGATTACGCGCCTGTGGATGAAAATTGCGACTGCTACACATGCCGGAATTTTTCCCGCGCCTATTTGCGCCATTTATTTAAAATCGGAGATATGACCGGCTTGCGGTTGAACACACTTCACAATATCCATTTTTTCCTGGAATTGACATCGAAAGCGCGGGAAGCCATCATGACCGGCGATTTTGAAGCATTTCGGAAAAACTTCTACCAAACCTATCCCATGGAAAAAGACCATTGGAAGGAAAATACAGAAAGGCGTGAAGCCCGTCGTGAAAAACATATTGAGAATAATCAAAACCTGTCGCAGAAAAAATAATTATTCGGAGATCAAACAATGAAAAACTTTATATTACCGGAAAAATATCAGTCCATCGATAAGAATACCTTAGCCAAAAAAATCAGCGCAATCAGAAAACAATTTGGCAAAAACCTGTTGATCCTGGGACATCATTACCAACGGGATTCCGTGTTGCAACATTGCGACGAACGGGGCGATTCCTTTGCTTTGGCCAAAATTGCCGCCAGTGCCAGCGCTGAAACAATCGTTTTTTGCGGCGTGCATTTTATGGCGGAAACTGCCGACATTGTCACTGATGACGATCAAAAAGTTTACATTCCAGACCCTACCGCCGGGTGTTTCCTTGCCGATTGTGCTAATATTCAGCAGATTGAAGCGGTTTGGGAAAAACTCACCGCCATTACCGATGAAAAGATCATTCCCATCACTTATATCAATTCAGCCGCCGACCTGAAAGCCTTTACAGGCAAACATGACGGAATTGTCTGCACCTCTTCCAATGCCGCCAAAGCCCTGCAAAAAGCCCGGGAAACCGGTGATAAAGTATTCTTTTTCCCCGACCAGCATCTCGGACGTAACACAGGAGCGAAAATGGGCATTGACCTTAGTAAAATCAAACTGTGGGAAAAGGAAGGCGTCGGCCTGACGGAAGATGATATTCATGAAGCGGAAATAATTCTGTGGGACGGTTACTGTGATGTTCATCAGGAGTTCAGTTCCAATTATGTGGATTTTCTCCGCAAGACCTATAAAGATATCAAAATCGTGGCCCATCCCGAATGCGACTACAGCGTCTGTCAAAAAGCCGATTATACCGGCAGCACCAAAGAGATCATCGAACTGATTGAAAATTCCCAGGATAAGGTTTGGGGTGTGGGTACGGAAAAACATCTGGTCAACCGGCTGCAAAAACAACATCCGGAAAAGGAAATCTATTTTCTGCAGGATTATGAGCCCAAATGTACAACAATGGCGCAGATCACGCCGGAACATCTGTTATTCCAGCTGGAAAACCTGGCCGCGGGCCTGGAAGGTAACCGTATCAGAGTTGATAAAAATATTGCCAAAGATGCTCAACTGGCATTAGACAGGATGCTAAAATTATGAAAAAGCCCTCTGCCAAAGCCATTCACACCGATGTACTGATCATTGGCTCAGGTTTAGCCGGCTGCTCTGCTGCATTAGCCGCCGCCAAAGAAGGGCTGCAAGTGACCCTGCTTTCCAGTGAAACCAATTTCACGGAATCGGCTTCCTTCTACGCCCAGGGAGGGATCATTAAAATTACTCCCGAAGAATCACTGGAACTTTTGATCAAAGATTTTCAGCGGGCCGGACATAATATCGTCAATGAAAAAGCAGTGGAACAGATTTATAAATACGGGCAGCCATTATTTGACGAGGTGTTGCTTCAGGATGTGAAAGTGCCCTTTGACCGCAATCAAAAGGGAGAGATATCACTAACCCGGGAAGCGTCCCATTCCATCCCCCGTATTGCCCATGTAAAAGACCATACCGGCAATGCCATTCAATCATATTTTTATGAGTATCTGAAGAGAAATGATAATATTAAAATCCTGACTGAAGTAACTGCTGTTGACCTCATCACACTGGCGCACCACTCCCTGAATTATTCTCACATTTACGAACCCAGCACCTGCTCAGGCGCCTATTGTTATTTTCAAAAGGATGATGAAATAAAGCCTGTTCTGGCGGGCCAAACTATTGTCGCCACCGGAGGATTGGGTCAGCTCTACCTGCATACATCGAATCCAAAATCGGCACGCGGCGACGGCTATGCAATGGTCTACCGGGCCGGCGGACGGATCATGAATATGGAATATGTGCAGTTTCATCCCACCACTTTAATGGCAGCCGGGGATGAACGATTTTTGATCACTGAGGCTTTACGGGGCGAAGGCGCCAAACTGCTGAATCTCAATGGTAAGCAATTTATGAAAAACTACGACGATCAGGCGGAATTGGCTCCCCGTGATATCGTCTCAAGATCAATTATCCAGGAAATGAACAAAACCCATACAAACCATGTGTATCTCGATATTTCCCACAAACCGGCGGACTGGATCAAAAATCGATTTCCGCAAATCTACCAAAAATGCAAAACCAAAAAAATTGATATTACAACCAATCCGATTCCGGTGGTACCTGCCGCGCATTACTCCTGTGGCGGTGTGGCGGTGGATTCCTTTGCCAACACCACAATTAAGAGACTTAAAGCTGTGGGTGAAGTGGCCTGCACCGGCCTTCATGGCGCCAATCGTCTGGCTTCCAGTTCGTTGTTGGAATGCCTGGTTTACGGCACTTTGGCCGGGCGGGATTCTGCACGAGTTCTCAAAGAAGAAAAGATCATCATCCCTCAGGTCCGGGACTGGCAGCGAAATCGCGAAGAACTGGATGAGGACTTGCTGCGTCAGGACAAACTGACCATTCAGCATACCATGTGGAATTATGTTGGCATTGTCAGGACGAAAAAGAAACTCAACCGCGCTTTTGATATTTTAACGCGGCTGCGCCATAATATTGAACATTTCTATAAAAACACCAATCTTGACAATAATATGATCGGCCTGCGCAATGCCGCTTCTGCCGCCTGGATGGTTCTTCATGCCGCCCGTCTGAACAAAGAGAGCCGCGGCAGTCATTACCGGGTAGATTGAGAGTTTGTATTTTGTTGAGTTGGTAAAAAACCTAAAATTTCTTATATTGGGAAATGGGTTATTTGACAGATTCTATGTAAATCATTCAAATATATCGGGAACATTTGTAACAAAACAACCATAGCTATTATCTAAAATTAAATATAATGGAGGTAACGTGTTAAACATTTTATACGCATCAGCAAGTCAACCGGGCGCAGAAGCCGGAAATCCGATCATGAGTTTATTACCCTTTTTAGTGATCATCCTGATCATGTATTTCCTGATGATCAGACCACAGGCAAAGAAACAGAAGGCAAAGCAGAAAATGCTGGAAAATCTGAAAGCCGGTGATGAAATTCTGACTATCGGCGGTATTTACGGACGAATTGAAGGTATCAATGATAAAGACAATAAATTAATCGTCAGCATTGGTAAGGATGTAAAAGTCAATCTTTCCAGATCCGCTGTTGCTGACAAAGTAGAAAGAACCTAATTTTTTTTATGGCAAAACTGGATGTGAAAATATACGGAAACCCGATTCTTCGCAAAAAAGTCAAAAAACTGGAGAAATTACCGGAAAATTTTGACCAACTGGTGGCTGACATGTATGAAACCATGAATGAAGAAAAAGGCATCGGTCTCTCTGCCAACCAGGTTGGCATGGACATGAACTTTTTCATTGTTGATTTCGGCCTTTATGATGAACAATATGGCCGCCAGATTTTTATTAATCCGGAAATTGCGGAGATGGACGGAGAAACCCTTGAAGAGGAAGGCTGTCTCAGTCTGCCGGGAATCAATGAAAAGGTCAGGCGCGCCAATCGAATTCGTGTCAGATACAAGGATAAAAACTTTGAGGATCAGGATGAGGTATACGATGATTATCTCTCCCGTGTGATCCAGCATGAGTATGACCATTTAAACGGAATCCTATTTACCGACAGAATTTCAGCATTGAAACGCAGTTTCATTAAAAACAAACTGGCCGCCCTGGAAAAAGAAGCCCGGAAGGAACTTGCCTAACCATGAAAATTGTTTTTATGGGAACACCGGAGTTTGCAGTTCCATCTCTGGAAGCCCTGATTGCTTCCCGCCATGAGGTAATTGCGGTAGTGACCGGCCCGGACAAAAAACGCGGCCGGGGTCACAAAGTCCGCAGTACACCGGTCAAAAAAGTGGCGGAAAAGCATAAACTCAAAATTCTGCAACCCAAATCCCTGAGGGATGAAACCTTCAAAGCAAACCTGAAAACCATGGCACCGGATATTTTTGTGGTGGTGGCGTTTCGCATACTGCCTAAAGATGTCCTGAATATTCCAAAATTCGGTTCCGTCAACCTGCACTCTTCGCTGCTGCCAAAATATCGTGGCGCCGCGCCCATCAACTGGGCGGTGCTGAATGGCGATAAAGAAACCGGAATCTCAATTTTTCAGATAGAACCCAAAGTTGACACCGGCGATCTGCTTTTCCAGGAAAAAACAGACATCGCGCCTACTGATACATGCCAGGAAATCCACGATCAACTGGCACAGCTTGGCGGGAAGCGCATTCCTGAAGTGCTGGATCAATTGGAAACCGGTTCTGCCAAAAAAATTCCCCAGGATGATTCCAAAGCCACCAAAGCCCCGAAAATCTATCCGGAAATGGGTGAGATCGACTGGAGCGTTACCGCAGAAAAGATCAAAAACCTGATCAATGGCCTGTCTCCCTACCCCGGCGCCTATTCCTATTTCAATGGCAAACGGATCAAATTTTTACGGGCTGACTATGACCCGCAATCAACAAATGCGGAGGCAGGAACAATCGTTAACAGAGATAAAAACACCCTGGGAATTCAAACAGGAACCGGAATTTTATACCCGTTGGAATTGCAGAAAGAAGGAAAACGTGTCATGCCGGTGAAAGATTTCCTCAATGGATTCCAGGGAAAAATTGGAGATAAATTTACTTCGTGAAAGCCCGTACAGCCGCCGTTACAATACTCAACAAACTGGACAATAATTTTTATGGATACGAGGAAGAAGTTGAAAAATTCCTCAACCGTAACAAATTTTCTCCGGAAGATAAAAATTTTATAAACCTGCTGGTGAAAGGCACAATTGAACAAGCCCGCTATTTGGATTTTGTGATTGAAGCAACTTACCGTGGTGATTTCAAAAGACTGGAAAAAAGCGCTTTGAATATTTTGCGCATCGGTGTATTACAGGCAAAAATTCTGCATACGCCGGTTCACGCCTACGTTAATGAAACCGTAAATATCACCAAAGCGTTGAAAAAATTCCGCCTTACCGGGCTCATCAACGGCGTTTTGCGACATCTGGTGAGCGATGCTGAAATTGATAAACTGCTGGCGGATTACAATCCGGTGAAACGATTGGGTATTATTTATTCCTTTCCTGACTGGATGATTAAAAAATGGACCCGGGATTTCGGTGAAGAAAATACCCTGGAATTGATGAAATTTTACAATTCCTCCCGTAAAATATTTTTCCGCCTGAACACACTGAAAACCAATGCCGACACTTTTTTCCCCATTCTCAAAAATAAAGGATTCGAACCAAAAATTATACAGCAAGAGCCTGGAATATTCTTTACGCTGAAAAATCCCGGCGAATTCCTGGGCAGTAATATTTTTCACAAAGGGCTCTGTTCGGTTCAGGACCTGAGCCAGGCCTTTGCCGCAGAATTGCTAACACCGCAGGAAAAGGACCATATTCTGGACCTCTGCGCGGCGCCGGGAGGAAAATCCACCTATCTGGCGCAATTGACCAAAAATCTGGCTACCATCAAATCCTATGATATTTCCCATAAGAAACTGAATTTGCTGCGGGATGAAATAAAGCGCCAGGACATTCGCAATATTGAACCCATTGAAGCAGATGCGGCGGTTTATCAATTACCCCTAGCCAATAAAATTCTGGTAGACGCGCCCTGTACCGGAACCGGGATCATCGGGCGAAAAGCCGACCTGCGGTGGAGCCGAAAGGCCAATGATTTTCACAAAACCAATATGCTGCAGCGGAATATTCTGGCCAATGCTGCCAAAGCCCTGCAAAAAGGTGGCGTCCTGGTTTACAGCACCTGTTCCATAGAAAAAGAAGAAAATCAGGCAATCGTAGCGGAATTTCTGGACAATCATCCTGATTTTGTATTGGAACCGGCCCAAAAATTTATTGATGAAAACTATTGTGATGAAGCAGGATTTGTTAATATATTACCTTTTAAGCATCAATTATCCGGCAGTTTTGCTGCCCGTTTAAAAAAGGTCTAAAAAAATGTTTACAAGACTTCGAAATATTTTCAGATTTGGCATTGCCTTTTTTATTATTGCCATGGTCGTTATTTTAATTATGGATCAGTTTGTTATGCCCTTTTATGTATCCGGCGGCCGTACCATTACATTGCAGGATGTCCGCAATATGTCTATCAGCCGGGCCGAGTCCAAACTCGATGAAATGGATCTGGATGCCGTGGTCCAGGATTCTGTTGCCAATCCTGACCTGCCGCCCTATACAGTGATTGAGCAGCAGCCCCTGCCGGGCAACCTGGTAAAAAGGGGACGCGCCGTCTTTTTGACCATTACCAAAGGCAAGGAATACGTGGAAATGCCAAACCTGATCGGCAAGGCCCTGCAGGAAGCGGAATTGATCTTGGACCGGCTCAATCTAAAGGTCAAAGAAACGGAATACCAATATGATTATGACAAGCCCAAAGGCGTAATCTGCGGTCAGTCCATTAATCCCGGCATGAGTGTCGCCAAACATTCTTCATTGACCATCTGGATCAGCAACGGGCCGCCGGTTAAGATCTATCATGTCCCGGACCTGTTTGGCCTGAGTCTGAATGTTGCTAAAAAACGGATTCGCCGTGCCGGTCTCGATTTAGGACAGATCAATTATGTGCCAAATGATGATCTTACCCCTCTAACCGTGATTGGTCAGACACCGGAAAAAGGAACGGAAGTCTACAAAACAATTAAAATTCATCTGGATGTCACCACTAATAAATAGGAGTTCTATGCAACTGATTGTACCATCATTATTGTCAGCCGATTTTGCAAAACTGGAATCGGAAATTCGCGCTGTGGAGGCAGCCGGCGCCAAACGGCTTCACCTGGACGTAATGGACGGACATTTTGTACCTAATCTTACCTTCGGTCCCTTTATCGTGGAGGCCATTCGCCGCCTGACGGACCTGCACCTGGAAACCCACTTAATGATCGAGAATGCCTATCAATATCTGGATAATTTTATTGATGCCGGCAGTGATACTGTTTTGATTCAGTTGGAAGCATCAGATAATATTCCCCGGGATCTGAAACATATCAGAAGTAAAAACACCAAAGCCGGGATTGTCATCAACCCGCCAACGGATTTTGCCGGAGCAGAACCCTACATGTCAATGATTGATCACCTGCTGATAATGACTGTAAATCCCGGATTCGGCGGGCAGTCAATGATTGAAAGTGCCCTGAATAAAGTCCTGCAAGCAAAAAAATATCAGACTGATAATGATTTTTTAATTGAGATCGACGGTGGCATAAATTTGAAAACCATTGATACGGCCGCTCAAACCGGTGTTGACCTGCTGGTGGCGGGCTCCGCAGTATTCAAAAATGATAATCCGGGAAAAGCTTTCAAAAACCTGAGTAATCACCTATGAAATTGCGCCGCAGCAAAGAGGGGGTTATTGCCAGGAAACTGATCCATTATTCAGCTGTGGGTATTCCGCTGGCCTATTATTATCTTTTTGAGAAGAAGACCGCCCTTTACCTTTTACTGGCAGCCAGTATCATCGTGATCTTTTCCGATGTTCTGCGCATGATCGGTCCGAAAAGCCGGCGCCTGTACTGGCGGCTCTTTGGCTGGATGTCGAAAAAACGCGAACTGAAACACGAATTTACCGGCGCCAGTTATATGCTGGTCGGTAGTCTGCTGGTTGTACTTTTGTTCCCCAAAAATATTGCCGTCACCGCTTTGATCTTTTTAACCATTGGAGATCCTACCGCCTGCCTGATAGGAACTTTTTTTGGTAGAATCAAAACCATGCGCAATAAAACTTTGGAAGGTACACTGGCCTTTATCCTGTCCGGATTCCTGGTTTCGCTGCTGGTCACAGAAATGCCCGTTATCTATAAATTGATCGCGGTAGTAACCGCGGCGCTTGTCGAAATGCTGCCAATAAAAATTGATGATAATTTTACAGTTCCCATCAGCGCGGGATTTGTCCTGGGATTGTTAACCGGTTCCCTAACTTTATTATAACGGAAATAATATATGTCATTTTTCGCAACTTTTTTCCTATATTTTTTACCCTTGATCACACTGCCCATTATCATCCATCTGCTCAGTAAAAGCAGAATCAAAACCGTGGAATTCAGTTCCCTGAAATTTCTGGCAAAACTTAAAAAGGATGCCATTCGAAAATTGAAATTGCGCCAAATAATATTACTGATTCTGCGAACATTGCTGATACTGCTGATCATCCTTTTCTTTGCCCGTCCCTATATCATGACGAGCAATGAAGATATCTACCCTGAAAAAGGCGAAACCCTGATATTGCAGGTGGATAATTCCCATTCCACCGCTGAAAAATATCAGGACAAGACGCTGCTGCAAAACAAACTAATGGAGATCAGCCGGCAGGCGGAGTTTTTTGACTATCCCATCACACTGGCGATTCAGAACATTACAGACCCTAATAACATCACCGATTACGGTATGATTGAGAATCCGGCAGCCTTTGAAAAAGCCTTGACAACCATACCATCAGGCCATCAGGCCGCGCAACTGACCCGGTCATTTCAAACCATTGAATCCTACATCAGTAAGAATAAATTACTTCACACAAACCTCTGGACACTTTCGGATTTTCAGACGCGGGAAAATTATGAAACCGATCTGAAAATATCTTTGGCACGGCTGACTGAAAACAACAATACAACAATCACCCTTTTTCCAATACGGCATCACGGAAATAACAATGCCATTTCAAAAGTCCTTTTCCCCGACCAGATCATTGAGATCAATAAAAACCTGCTCATCAAGACCCACATTCAGTACTGGCAGGAATTTCAGGAAAATAAAGTCTCCCTCTTCATCGACAATCAACGGGTGGCCCAGGACATTACCAAAAGCCCGTCGGAAACTGTTGATTTTGAGTTCGCTCCCCTGAAAACCGGGACAATCACCGGGTATCTAACCCTTCCCCCTGATGATCTGATAGCGGATAATAAGTATTATTTTGCCCTGGATATACCTGAGAAGGTAAGAATTCTGCTGGTAAGTAAAAAAATTCAGCATACCTATCTCACCAGGGCCCTGAATGCCGGCAAGGAATCCCTTTTTCAGGTACGTAATATCTCTCCGGGAATTTTGGCTATGGAAAACCTGGATGACTATGATGTCCTGCTTTTTCATAATGTGGCTGAACTTAATGATATTTATAAGGATAAATTGAATAATTTCCTCAAACGGGGCAAAGGTATTATCGTCATTCCCGGAATTGATAATGAAATCGATTCTTACAACCGGTTCTGGCATGAACAGATGGGTCTTCCGCAATGGACCCGTAATCTCGGCGGTGGGACTGACAGCTATTTAAAATTGCAAAATATCAATACCAACCATCCTGTTTTTGCGCAGGTCTGGGCTGAGAAGGAGCGGTTCCAAAGCGCTTCCCGGTTTTATACCGTACCGGCATTTCAGGCCAATGAAAACCACAATGTCCTGATCGATTACAACACCTCACATCCTTTTATGATGGAATTGAACAACCGGAAAATCATGTTGCTGGGAAGTTTTATTACAGCGCAGGAATCCACCCTGCAATTATCCGGATTTTTTCCGGTATTACTGCAGCAAACTGTTTTGTATCTGTCAAATTTCAGTCATTCGCTGATCAATCAGACTGTGGGTGATACCTTGCGGCACCGGGTATTTCAGCCGGAAAACATTACTGATTACTCATTGCGAACGCCGATGAATAAGCGCTATTTACCGGATATGGATGATAAAAACAGCGAGCTTACTTTCACCAACACCGAGGTTCCGGGCTTTTACCGTCTGTATGAAAAAGATGAAGCCGTCAGGGAATTTGCGGTCAACCTGGATTCCCGGGAAACAAAGGGAACATTTTTAAGTGAAAAGGAACTCAAAGAACTGGTGAGCGAGCATTCCAAAAACGTGGCAATCTATGCCGGGGAACAATCCACTGACCAGTTGCATTCAAATAAAGAATTGAATAGTATAATATTAATTCTAATAATTTTAATCCTTATCAGTGAAACAATAATTGCAAGAATAAATCGAAATAATTAAAAGGAATCAATGAAACATACTGAACGTGTCAAAGAAGAAACAAGAAAAGTCCTGCTAATTGGTGTCGCCGCCAATGTTCAGGAACGCCTGGAAATGAGTGAGCACCTGGAAGAATTGAAACGACTGACCGAAACATTGGGATATAATATCATCGATGTTATGGAAGTCAATGTCAATGAAATAAAATCCGGCACTTATATCGGCTCCGGCAAAGTGCAGGAAATTAAAAGCATTGTTAATGCCATGAATATTGATGAGGTGATTTTCGATGTAGAGTTATCTCCGTCACAAAATAAAAACCTGGGCAAAACCATTGATAAAAAAGTGATTGACCGTACCGGTATCATTCTGGAAATTTTCGCCAGGCATGCCCGCACCCGGGAAGCTAAAACCCAGGTGGAACTGGCGCGGTCTGAATACATGTTACCACGACTGACAAAATTATGGACTCACCTTGAGCGACAGACCGGTGGTATCGGTGTTCGCGGTGGTATGGGTGAAACCCAGATCGAAATTGACCGCCGTCTGGTACGTACCAAAATCCAGAAACTGAAAAAAGAACTGGACAAAATAGAGAAACAACATAATTTGCAGAAAAAACGCCGGCAGGGTGAGATCAACATTGCCCTGGTGGGCTACACCAATGCCGGCAAATCAACATTGATGCGCGCGCTGACCGATTCTGATGTCTATATCAAAAATGAACTTTTTGCAACATTGGATACGACAATCAGAAAATGGAAAGTTGATAAGGAAAACACAGTTCTGCTTAGTGATACTGTTGGGTTTATTCGGAAAATGCCACCGAATCTGGCGGCCTCCTTTCGAACGACTCTCAGTGAAGTGGTGGACGCGGATTTGATCATCAAAGTGGCGGACCTCAGTTCCGATCAATGTTTTGAACAGCTGGAATCTGTGAATGAGGTGCTTATGGACCTGAAAGCCATTGACAAACCTTCGATCACGGTTTTCAATAAAATTGATGATATGGATAAGTCTCACCTACTGAAAGCGAAACAACAATTCCCCGAAGCGGTATTTCTATCCGCCCTGAAAAAATTAAACATTCATCATCTGCGCCGTCAGATCATTAATTTCCTGGAATCCCTGAAAGTCAATCTCAATCTGAATATTCCCATTGACCAAATGAATGATATTGTCACCCTGCGGAAATACGCCACCATTACCCGGGAAGATTATGTCGATGAAAAAGCGGAAATTGAATGCGTCGTGGACAAACCCAAATGGAACCGGCTGGAAAATAATTTCAAAAAATATATTTGCGCGGAATAAACAATTGATCAAACGGCACCTGACATTACTATTAACTCTGCTCTTAATTTTTCAGCATTGCACTGTCGCGGTGCCGATAGCTGCAACGAAACTGGATAAAAGTCCCGATTACGCCGAAATCTACAATGTGAAGAAACTTTACAAGGAATCCTACATCAAGATCACTAAAACCAATGATGAGATTGTTTATGGTGAAGTGATGGAATGGCGGCTATTGCCGTCACCGGAAAATATGCCCCTTGATAAAATTATTGAGCCGGGATATGAGCATTTCTTTCCAGCAAAGAATGATACGCTACTGTTGAACACAAGGTTTTCAACCTACAGCGGTTTATATGATCGATTTGATTTTGATAATATCCTATTGATCGATGAATCAGGCGCTGAGCATACCATCGAGTTCAAACGGATACAAACCGCTACCCGGAATGGTGAACCTTTTAATATTGGAAAAATGGGTCAAATTGTCAAAAGCCACCAGCCCTATGAATTGAAAATTAAATCAGAAAATAAAACCCTTCTTGTCAATAGCAATAATATTATAAAATTGGAAAAACTCAGGTTCAAACCCTGGGTGCCGATGGGCGTTTTAGTAGGACTTTCAATTGATTTTAGCATATTCATGATCTGGTTGTTATCAAATGTTGGAATTGCCAGTGGATAAGATGATAAAATTCCTGATTACCTTGGCAATGGTTTCTCTGCTACAACAATGCACGATCACTATGCCACTAACAGCATTGGCTCTGAATGATATTCAGGAAGATGTAAAAATTAAAGATATTTCAATCCTTCGTTTGGAAAAAGGTGATCAGATCCGGATCATTACACCGGATAATCAACTGATTGAAGCAGAAGTCATCTCCTACCACAGAATTCAGGATAAATCTATCAGACCAACCGGAAACAAATACAGCACAATAGTTTCAGAGTTTAACAAGGCGGAATTACCGGAACCCGGCGACACATTGACAGTCGGATGTGGTTCATTATATTTAAACGGGATTTTCACCGGGATGAATTATCATCAATTGCTATTGGAAAATGATAAGGGACAGCAGGAGATCATTCCCGTTAATAAAATCACAAGTATGTATCGCAATGGCAATTCCTATTCATCAGAAGCAATAAAATCTATCTATCGGGAACGGGTATACAATTACGAATTAAAAGTACTGGTGGGAACTGAGGAAGTGGTCTTTACTGCTGATGATATTCTGGAAATCAAGAAAGAATATCGTAACAACAATGTATTTGTCGCGTTTCTGGGCGGGATCATTATGGATTTTATTGTCCTGTGGATCGGCTTTTCTTCAATCGCACTTCCAATCGCTTGATAAGAATTGTTCGATGAAAATTCGTAATAGCGTTATTCAATTTGGACAGAAAAGAGAAAAACGCCTGTCCTCTCCTTTTTCACTCATTCCCAAATTGAATTTTCACTCGTTCCCATTTTAACTCGTTCCCATTTTAACTCGTTCCCATTTTAACTCGTT
>CAYYMT010000006.1:41733-53338 GCA_964472715.1 uncultured bacterium
GTTCCCATTTTAACTCGTTCCCATTTTAACTCGTTCCCATTTTAACTCGTTCCCATTTTAACTCGTTCCCAAATTGCATTTGGGAACGCATTTGCCCGAAGTTCCGAAACCTCTCCTTGTAGTTTAGAAAAACCTGCAAGGTATTCTGCCCGGTAGCCACATAAAACCTTGTGTGCCTGGCAGACTTTACAAAGTTTCATTTGGTGCTATTTTATTTAATCTTCATTTTGAAACCATGCCGGAACCGGCCGCTTTGTCCATCTGGCAAAGCGGGATTTGTCATGAATATAAAAATTTCGGTAACCCTGAACCGGATCGCCTGTAACTTTATACTCCGCTGGCATAGCCTGGGGAAATTCTGTCAGGCCGATGTCTGGTAGTGGTGGTTCTGGAAGGGACTGAATGATTTTAGCCGATCTGTGGTCTTCGGTTTTATCGTAGCGGTATTTGTACTCTTCATTTAACGCCAGTCCTAAATTCCTGAGCCATTTCCAATTACTCAGGGATTTTCCGGTCCAGAGTGTACAGGGATGGTTGCGATGAGTAGAGCGGTAAGGGGCGGCGATCCCCTTTTCATTTAAAACCGTGCAGAGCATCTGCGCATATTCCAGCACCATTTTGATCACATGCTGGTCAGCGTGGTATTCAACACATTTTTGGACATCTTTATCCAGTACAAATATATTCATAAGCAAAGATAATGGTATATTTTTAATTATAAAACAAAAGATTATACCCTAACAGACCGGAAACGCTGTGATAATAATTTAGGCACAGATTAATTTCGCTGTAAAAAATAAACCGGGCAGCCCTTAAAGAACCGCCCGGTGAGTAATCATGTTATTAATTGGTAAGTTTAGTAAAGTTGTATAACGGCTAATTCTTCATCATAACCTGATTTTTCAACTTCTTTAGAAACCGACTTGACCTGCTTGTTCAGTTTCATACCCTCGGCAAACAATGAGGAAGTATTAATTTTTGCATAAACAGAGCTAATCGAATACGGGTGCTCTAAAATCAATGGTAATTTTGCTGCTACAGCAGTTGAAATTCCCTGACGACAGGCCTCGGTATTATTGGCAATACTGAAGACACCATTGTCCTGGCAATACTTCACCACTTCCCGGACATCAGCGCCTTCAGTAACCAGAATTACATCAGGTTTATTAACCGGAAGGTCTGTGCTGCTGGTGATCTTTGTAAGTGTGGCGGCGCCAACTTTCTGGTCTTTGTAAATAACCAGCTCTTCAGCTACATATTGGTTGCCGATGACATGAACAGTCAGTTCATCTTTGGTCTGTAAAGTTTCATTCAATGCAACAAGAGACATTGCACCCAGTGCAAATCTTTTGTTAGTGAGACGAAAATCCCCGGCAAAAGTCTGTACGGCAAGTGTCAAAACAAGTACCAAAACAAGTGTTAAATTTAATTTCTTCATAACAATACCCTTTCTTTTATTCTTTTAATTAATTCACAGCCTTATGATTCAACACATAAAAAAAAGTTGTCAAAAAAATTATTTTTTCCCAATTTATTAAAGAGATAAATATTTGTTTATAAATAAAAAAGCAATCCATTGAAAGATTGCTTTTTTATTTTTCCCGACCTTCTCTTTTTGAGTCTAAACAACTGCCAAACTTACCAAATATAACATATTATTTATACTCATTGGAAAAGGAATCAAACTGTAAAAAATATAATTAGATACTAATAAAGTTGAACCATGACCAGGTCCTGGTCAAATTGATTATCTTCAATCGGTTTTGCAATATCCATTACCTGGGGATTGAAAACCATTCCTTCGGCATACAATGCTTCTTTATTGATTTTTGCAAATACAGAAGTCATTGAATATTTATTTTCACCGGGTTCAGTTTTTTTAGTTACAATTGCCGTGGCAAGTCCCTGAAGGCACAATTCCGACACATTGGTCACACTAAAGACTTTGTTATCTCGACAATACCGGATGGCTTCTTTGCATTTGGACTGATCACAAACCATCAGAACATCTGGTTTCTCAGATGGTAGTTCATCACCGGCGATAACAGAATTCAGTTTAATAAATCCAACACGCTGGTCAAGAAATATTTTTAATTCTTCGGCAACATCAATATTGCCTAATACATACACATCCAGAGATCCTTGTCCCTGAAGAGTTTCATTTAACGCACATAATGACATGGCTCCAAGGGCAAATCTTTCATTGGTAATTTGAGGATTACCGGCAAATACCTGACCGCTCAATACCAGCGTCAGAATAATCACAAACAATACATTTAATTTCTTCATCATCAATTCCTTTCCTTTATTTCAATAAATACAGCCTTAGGACTTATCACAATTTGTAAAAGTTGTCACCAAAAGTAATTTTTTTCACTTTTACATGTCCTCTTCAAATTATAAAAAATCATCACGGGTCACGTCCAATAGTTACCAATAATCCGGGAGGATTTAAAAATAAAAGGAATAAAGAAATAAATAGGGTAATAAGTAAATTGATTGCGGTATCAAAGTTCAGATATATGGCTTTAAATTGTGATTATTTTTTTTGATTTTATTGTTTTTTTACTTATTTTAGAATTGAGTCCCAAACAACTGCCAAACTTACCAAAAAGTTGAAAGCCTTCATTTTTATGAAGGCTTTGGGATTTTAGAAGGTGATTTTCTCAATTATTTTAAAATTTGTCCACGGGAAAATCTTTGTGGCTGATCCATATCACCACATGATAGCGGTCATTGTTTTTACTCAGTCCCACCTTAATACTTTTCTTGGCGATATTCCATTCGGCAGTCCATTCGATGAATTCTTCCTCAATTTCATCTTTTGCAATAAATTTTGAATCGGTATGACCATGCAATTGATTATAAAAGTCGATAATATCTTCCCAGTTTTTTTTCAGTTCAGTTTTATATTGAGCAGGTAAATAGGCATCACTGACCAGGTTGATCAGATGCAATTTTTCATCTCTGTAAACAGGTTTCAGATTATATTTATACCCGCCCAGATTTACGGTATAGATAGGATTATTGATCATCAATTCTTCTGTTTTAATCCGCGGGTCCTCTTCAAATTTCAGATTTGCTTCTTCGACAGTATCACCAAAATTAATAAAACCGAAAGCTTTTTGCGCCAGTTCTTTATTCCTGGCCTGTTTTTGTTCTTGCTCTTTTTCAGCCTTTTTTTCGGCGGCCCGTTCATTATCTTTTCTTATGATCTGTTCGCGTAAATCGGAATAATTATTTATAATCTTGCCATTTTTGTAGATAAAAGCCGGGCCGTAGTCCTCAGCGTCAGCAAGATAAAATTTGATATCATACGTTTTTAATGGCAAGAGCATAATGGATAGCGTATCCGTACTGGCGGTATATTTATCTACAAAATCATAGAATAATTTTTTAGTGTCCTGGGGATTATATGTGGCCCGCCGTTTCAGTTTAACATTGATACTCCGGTTAAATTTGTAGGATAACCGATCCAGATTTGAATTATCATACAGGTAGGAGTTTTCCAAAAGATTTTTCCATTCCGGTAATACTTCAGCAGCAAAATGTTCATTGACATATTTTGTATACAATGAGCTTTGATAAAAAACAAAGGCTAATGCGCTGACCACGATTATGAATATAAAAATAAATTTGAATAAGCTTTTCAAAATATTAACTCCTCTTTCTGTTAAAAAAACCAAGAATTATTCCTAAAACAACCGACCAAAGAGCCGCCAGTCCGATCTGATAATTTTTCGGCAATGTAAAAGTAATTGTATGGGCCGGTATCCAAAACCACAATAGGGAATACAATCCTTTGTCGATGTTATCCCAGTTTTTATTTTTTTTGAATAAATTGTCAAGCACCCGGTGAAAAATAACCAGCAGCAAGCCAAATTGCAAATTCATCGACACTGACAGGGCAAAACTTCTCATCAATCCCGACATCGGTGGCAAATATTGTTGGGCTATCAAATGATCAATAAATCCCTGATAGCCTGCAAAGGCATATTTGATCATAATGGCCAGAATTCCCCACTCTGTCATTTTCCAGAGTATTTCCGGTTTTGTAAAAGGATTATGAAACTTCTTAGCCACGATCCAGCGTGAAATAAATTCTCCCAGGGTTCCTAAAATCGTAAATTGTATAATCGCCGACAAAAGTCCATGGGACTTTACAAATGTCAGATACCAGTTCATTTTCCAATCCTTCAATTACTACCAAAACCTACGATTGTTTTAATAAAAAATGAAAAATTTTTTCATTGCTTTGCAATTAATCCCTTTTTAAATTACAGCATTAACAATTGTTTTATAAATAAAACATTTAACTGAGAGTGAAAACATGAGTACAGACTGGCAAAAAATTGAAGCGGGAGAATTAAAGCACAGCAGTGTTCATCACCTGATGGCGGTACATCAACTCCTGACAGAACAAGGATACGCCCGCACAACCGACATATCGAAAAAATTGAACATCACCAGGGGAAGTGTATCGATAACCTTAAGCCGTCTTGAGGAAAGTAACTTCATAAAGTTTGACGCCAATAAACATATCAGCCTGACCAAAAAAGGACAAAAGATTGTGGAAGATGTCCTTCATAAACGGAAAATCCTATCTGAATTTTATATTGAATGTTTACAAATGGAAGAACATGAAGCCCTAAAATGCGCCTGCCGGATGGAACATGTCATATCACAAGAGGTGTTGAGGAGACTGGAAATTTTCGCTGGCTTTTGCCGGGAAAAAATTGTCTCTTTGCCGGATTTTCAAACTCTAAGAACCCTGCTGAATTCCTGATAATGATAAGAAATCAAAATAAATATCAATTTATTATAAGATCAATTTCCCTGATCTCCATATTGATATTTTTTTCTTTTCTTATTATCAATTCCTATTATCTGCATATTCATAAGAACAGCGCCGGTGTCACAATTGTTCACTCTCACTTACCAACCAATAATACCGGCAGTTCCGGTTCAGCGGAGCATACTCACAATTCCATTGAATTTCTCAATTTTTTACTATCCAATATACTGATCACTTTTGGAATATACATTCTCTGCTTTATCTTGTTTTTTGAAGGCCGGGTGTGGAAGATTTTCAAACACAAGTTCCAACTAAGCGATCATTCTCTCCATCTAAATTATTTACGCGCTCCTCCTTTTTTTTCTGAGGTTTCCGGAATATTACTGGGGGAGAACTGAGCAGTCAAAGTACTGTTTAAAAAAAACCCTCCTCAAATAATCCCAACCTCCTGATATCAAAATAATAACAAAACTGATCAAAGCAATTAATCAATACAATTGTCTTCAATTGCAGCCCTATAAAAATAAAGGTAAAAAATAATGAAAACTGTTTTTACATCTATATTTGTGATTTTTTTAACAACATTAACAATATTCGCAGAGCCTCCTTTTAAACATGGCACAATCACCGGTGTTGTCCGGGATGGTGAAACAGAAGCGCCAATTGCCGGCGCCAATGTTATGATCGCCAATACCTCTATTGGCACAGCCACCCGCATTGACGGCACCTTTGTGATTGATCATATTCCTTCCGGGGAAATCGATATTTCAATCTCCATGATGGGATATAAAAAAGAAAACAGGCCAACAATAGTTCAAGCTGATGTCAACAACCACCTTGAAGTAGATTTAGAAAAAACCTTATTGAAAATGGGGTCGGTTGTTGTTACCGGCAGCGGTACACCCCATACCCTGGAGGAAGCGCCGCTGAAAACGAAATTGATTTCCCGTCTGGACATTGAACAGGGGAAATTTTCCAATGTTGCTGAAGCGCTCAGTTTTCAACCGGGTATAAATGTTGAAAATAATTGTCAGAATTGTAATTTTACCCAGGTAAAAATTCTCGGTATGGACGGTAAATATTCACAAATTCTAATTGACGGCGATCCGGTAGTATCCAGTTTAGCCGGTGTTTATGGATTGGAACATTTTCCATCTGAAATGCTGGACCGTATGGAGATCGTAAAGGGAGGCAGTTCCGCGCTGTATGGCGCCGGAGCGGTCGCCGGCGTCATAAACCTGGTAACACGCCGTCCTAAAGTCAATCAATCCCGGATCAAATACCGTCAAACTGTTATGGACGAGGGAACCAATGATTTTCATATTGGCATTTCTTCGGAAATGATCGATCATTCGGGAAATTCAGGGGCCTACTTGTTTGCTTCCACAAGACATCGGGATCATTATGATCGTAATGGGGACGGATACAGTGAACTGGGTCAGCTAAAAAATGAGTCCCTTGGATTCAACTGGTTTTACACTCCCGTCAGAACCGGTGAACTGTCAGTTCATTTTCACCGCATTCATGAATTTCGTCGCGGCGGGAACGACTTCGATCTTCCAAAACATGAAGCCAATGTTGCCGAATCAGTAGAGCACTGGAAATGGGGTGGCACTTTGAAGTGGAATCATCGAATTTCTACATTGTTAAACTACAATGTTTTCTACTCCCTCGCTATAACAAACCGTGAATCCTACTACGGCGGTACTGGTCCTGAAGGCCATGAAGACAAGGAAGCCGCTTTGCTGGCGTACGGTTCTTCTGAAAATCCGATGCAGATTATTGGGTTGGATATGAATTATAAAGCAGGCAGACATCATTTCACGACAGGAATTCAATACAATAGTGATAAACTGACTGATCAATCCGCTTTTGACTCCGATCTCTATATTGATGAAAATTATAGAAATATCGGCTTAATCCTGCAGGATGATATGCACCTGGGCAGTCAAGATCAAATGGAAGTCATAGTTGGCGCCCGGTTTGATAAACACTCCGAAATAGCGAATATGATCATTTCTCCCCGTGCTAATTTCAAATACATGCTTACAAAAAACCATGTCTTGCGAGCCGGGTACTCCACCGGTTTCAAAGCGCCACAGACCTTTGATGAAGACCTGCATATTTTAGGCCTGGAAGGAAAACAAAAAATCCTTCGCAACGCTTCAAACCTGAGCGAAGAAAAAAGTCAATCCCTGACTCTGGGACTGGATTACAACGGCTATTTTAACAACACCGGTATCATGTTCGGGATAACCGGGTATCATACACGAATTAATGACGCTTTTGCCATCGTATTTGACCATTACGGCACAGAAGCGGATTTTTGGAAGCGGATCAATTCCGATGGTTTATCCCTGAATGGAGTGGAACTGGAGGCCGGTATTCAACCCAACACGTCATTAGAAGTTATTGCCGGACTCACCTATCTATCAGGAAAATATGATAGTGAACTGAAAGACTGGAATACCAATAATTTTTTACGGACACCGGAAATCAGCGTGACGCTTGGTATTTTGGCAAGTCTGAGCCGGAATACCAGTATTAATTTAAAAAGCAAATATATGGGAAAAGCACAGGTTCCTCATGAAGGAAAAATGGAATTGATTGAAAGTGATGATTTTGTGATCACAGATATTCTGCTAAATTACCAAATTCCAATGATCAGGGATTTCAATATCAAATCTACGCTTGGCATTCGGAATGCTTTTGACGCTTATCAGAGCGATCTTGGAATTGGCGCAGAACGCGATCCCGGCTATGTTTACGGCCCGTCACAGCCCCGCAGTTTCTTTATTAACGTTGAAACAAGTTTTTAAACTTTTGCCAAACCTTTTCTACCGCAAATTGTTAAATTTTTAACATTTGCGGTAGAAATTTTATACGGAATATATGTCAAAGACAAATAAGACAAAAATCGCCGCCCCTAGTTTATCATTGCATTTCAGCAGAGTCTGTGTACTTTTGTAAGATTTTCTGATAGGTACCATTTTTGACTATAGTTTCCAGACCTTTATTAAAATCATCCCGGATTTTCTTATCCCGAAAAGCGAATTTGTATTCTGTCGGTGGAAACAGATAATGAAATCTGACCGGTTTATCGGCATTATCTCCGATCTCTGTTCGCGCCTGCTGACGTAAGTATTCAAATATCCGTCTTTCCAGCACAATCAGGTCAGCATCCCGCTCCAGGAATAACCGGTAAACCTGGTTGGCCTGGTGTGCATATTCATAGTAATGCACATTATTTTCAGCCATTTTCCGAAATTCATCTCCAAGTAGCGTACGCGCCCGCTGAAAAGCCAGAACATGTTTATCTTTTAGGAATTCAATGGAAATGGTATCGGGATAATTTCTTTTCTTCAGACTAATGGCGCAATTATTAAACCGGATCACAACCGGTGTGTAGAATACATCTTCCACAATTCCTTCTTTGATATTGATTACTCCGTCGATCTGTCCATCAGCCAGATTGGAAAAAGTTCTGGCCAGGGGCAGATAAACCGGAACCACTTCATGGTCACTAAAGGCAAAAGCGGTTTGAAGTATTTCAAGTTCAATACCTTTGTTTTCTTCTTTAATTACATAAGGAGGAATGGAATGACTGATACCGATTTTTATTACATCGCCCGGTAAAAACTCAGGGATAGCCAGGAGAAAAACAGTGACTAAAATAATTTGTTTATAAATCTTCAGGATCATAGGGTTATTCCCGGATTATGATTAAAACTTTGCTGAAAAATTTAACAGATTAATATAACCAAATAAACATTTATTTTAAATAAGTTTGTCTCATTTTTTTACAATTACAAGTCACAGTTATATTAAAATTTGTTTAATTTTTATTAACAATTTCTGTTTACCTTTTCCAACTAAAAATTACAGGGGATTTATGACAGCTTTTATCATTTTAATTCTAACCGGCCTTTTGATTTTGTTATTTCTAATTTTATTGAATGACCTGAGCTACGGGCTGTTAAAAGAATTACATATTGCAAAAAATTCATGGGATCTGAATATTTGTTGCGGTAATACAGATTGCGGAAGAATCAATGCTGATATTGTCAGGCACAGCACCATAAAAAATTTTGTTTTATTAGAAGATATTTACAACCTGCCATTCCGCAAAGGCCAGTTTGCCCATATCCTTTGTAGTCATACCATCGAGCATATCGACGATCCACAAAAATTTCATAATGAATTACACCGGGTAGGCGGGCAAATTACTTACCTGGTTCCTCCCATTTGGGATATTACCGCTGCTTTTAATATCTTCGAGCACCGGTGGATATTCCTCACTATGAAAAAACAGCATTACAATCTTCCCAAATATTTCAAACTACCTTTTTCCACAACTTATCAAAAACTATTTGGACAAAAAATAAAAGGCTGATCAACAGCCAGAAAGTGTGCCATCGAATATAATGTCAAAATTATTCGCTTTCTGAGTCCACAGGATTTTTGGAACACTGAATATATTGTTTAATGATTCATGATAAATATGATTTTCATGGATCACTTATCTGATAGCAACAGCTTCTATCTCAATCAGCGCATTTTTCGGGAGTTCGGATACTTCTACCAGGGCCCGGGCCGGTTTTGTTACTGAAAAATATTCTTTATAAACTTCATTGACAGCAGAAAAATCTTCCATTGATTTTACATAAACATTGACCTTGACAATATCTTCCACCCGGTAATTTGCGGCTTTTACCACGGCGATCAGATTTTTCAAAGCTTGGTCGGTGGCCCGGCTAATATCATCATTGATCAATTTACCTGTAGCCGGGTCAATCGGTATCTGTCCGGAACAAAATAACATGCCACCCTTTTCAACAGCCTGAGAATAAGGGCCAATCGCCGCAGGTGCATTTTCTGTACTGATTTCTTTTCTCATGATAAACCTCTTCTGTTTACAATATTTGTATCTCTGGTAATTATCTTATTTATTTTGTATTGAAAAACTATTATCTCTTGATTAAAGAAACTTTTTTATGGCTTTAATACTGCCTAAAAATCCCATCGACGAACCAATGACAACCATAGTAAGATAAAAACGAAAATTTAGTTCAATATGATAATTGAAAACCGTCTGAAAATAATCATTCTGCACTCTTGCGATAAAAAATATAAAAAGCGAACTCAGAACAGAAGCAATCAACCCCTCCAGAAATCCTTCCACCAGGAAAGGTACCCGAATAAAATTATCCGTAGCGCCGATCAGTTTCATGGTTTCCACGATCTCCCGGCGGGCGAATATAGACATTTTTATGGAATGGGAGATCAGCAGTACTGAGATAATTGTGAGAAACATGAATAGAACCAATATGATGATCATAATACTGCGTTGATATTTCTCCATCAGATAGAGAAATTTTTTGCGATATTTAATCTCATCCACCGCCTCATGTTTACGAAAATTCGTGGTAATGCTTTCCACCGAGGTTGCATTTCTATAATTGGGTAAAAGAGAAATGGTAAAAGAGGGCGGCAGAGGATTATATTCCAGCACATCCAGAATATCTTCTCCGAATTCCGCTCTGAACAATTCCGCGGCTTCTTCTGCCGAAATAAATTTTATGGTTTCCACCTCGTCACGATTTTCCAGGTAAGCACGAAAATCAGCGATTTCCTCCTCTGTGGCGTTTTTATGCAGGAAAATATCGATATCAAACTGTGAGCGGATCTTATTGACGGCGGCCAGAGTATCGCGGGCACCGATAAAACTCAGGCCAACAATAATCAGGGCAATCCAAATGATCAGTATGGTAAAGGCGCCGGCGTATTTTGACCGCACCAATCCGTGAAAACCTTCTTTGAATAAAAACCAAAACACCATCAGGTTGCGCTCACTATTTTTGATTTACTGATTTGAAACAAGCGATATTTGGGAACCCGGTTAATAAGATCATAATCATGGGTTGCCATGATTACCGAGGTTCCTGTTTGATTAATTTTGTATAATAATTTTACCAACTCAATACTCACACGGGGGTCAAGGTTGCCGGTAGGTTCATCGGCCAGCAAAACTTTCGGTTCAATGGCCAGGGCGCGGGCCAGGGCCACACGCTGTTTTTCGCCACCGGACAATTCATGAGGTTTGTGATACCATTTGTTAGCCACATCCAGTTTTTCCAGCATTTCCTCAGCGCGCTCTTTGATATTTTTTGTTTTATAATTAGCAGCGTATAACGCCAAAGCAACATTCTGATAAACATTACGGTCAGGCAAAAGGCGAAAGTCCTGGAACAGCATACCCACCTTGCGCCGTAAATAAGGTAAATCCTTGCGGGATATTTTTTTGCTGGAATATTGCTGAAAAACCACTTCGCCGTTGTCAGGTTTCACATCCATATAGATCAGGCGCAGGATCGTTGATTTCCCTGCACCGGAAGGCCCTGTCAGGAACACAAAATCACCGGCATTAATCGTAAAATTGGCCTCTTTTATTCCCCCACGGTCTTCAAATGTACAGTTGACGTCTTTAAATGATATCATAAGGAAAACTAATACCTCGTATACAAATTAGCAACCAGAATGTTAGGGAAATAATAATATTTGATAAAAAAAGGTTGTCAATACAAATAATTTTATAGGCCCTAACTATTTTTTATTGATAAAAGCCCGATGTTTTCCTTAATTTAAATTCAATTATTGTGTTGATTTATTATGATTTTTATTTTAATCCAATTTGAATAGAAACTATTATATTATGAATACTATTTTCACAATCGGAATTTTCCTGTCCTTCTTTCTGTCGCTTTTACTGACAGCTAAAAAAGAAAAAAGCCTGCCGGATATCATTCTGGC
>CAYYMT010000007.1:0-1228 GCA_964472715.1 uncultured bacterium
GTCAGCAAGCAATAGTGTCGGAAATGTGTTTAACTATTGACCGGACACCAAGTAGAGATTTTCTTAGCGCCTCTCATTAACCACCAGTTTCAACTGGTGGTTGAAGAAAATAACTAAATAAAAACCCTTTCAAGGGTTTACAAAAAAGAAAGGACAATCAGCAACCGATAACATTATAAAAAATGAAACCCTTAAAATACATATTAAATCACCCTACCGCCATCATCATATCAGTGATCCTGATCGTGATGATCGGAATTAATTCATTCCTGCAGATACCGATAGAAATTCGGCCTACCCAAACTGGTGGCTTTCAAACAGAAACGAAACAGCAGATCCAGATTCATGCTTATTGGCGCGGTCAACCTTCGGAAATTGTTCAGAAAATGCTGACCTTTCCCATTGAAGAGCAATGTATGCAACTCAATGACATTAATGATGTTTCATCATCCACAACCAACGAACAGGTTTTCATTACACTTACTTTTCCAAAGGAAATAGATGCCAAATATATTTACGTCACACTAAAAGAAAGACTGAGTAGTCTGCAGAAGCGGGAAAGTTTTCCAAAAACAGCCAGCATCAATGTCAAGCCAGTATTTAAAAATGATGAAGAACAGAGGCAGAATGAAACCCCATTTTTTGAATTCCAGGTGAATGGTCCCCAGGAGCTCAATTCTCTGCGAAAATACACCGAAGAAAAAATTCTGCCGCTTGTCAAAACCGTCGAAGGTATTGGCGAGTGCAAAGTTTATGGCGGCTCAGAGGGATTTTTAAAGATTAATCTTTTCCCCGATAAATTAGACCAATACAATCTATCTCCTTCGACGATACAGTCGAAAATTCGCGCTCAATTTCATTACCTCGGAATTGGCCGAGTGGAAAACAAAAATAAGCAATACTACATGTTCTTTGATAACCGGCCAACTTCCATTGAAGATCTTGCCAACTGCCACATAAAGCAGGGCCTGACATTAAAAAACATCGCTGAAATCTCCTATGATTATGAAAAACCGACTACCATTTCACGGCGTAATTTCATGCCCTTAATTACGGTAAAAATATTTAAAAATCCCGGTGTAAACTCACTGGATTTTGCCGATAAATTGAATCAAAAAATTACTGATATAAAAGCAACACTGCCTGATAATATGGATTTGGTAATTACCAATGACCAGTCAGAGGAATTAAAAGAGGAATTATCCAGCATGTGGTTGCGCAGTGCCAT
>CAYYMT010000007.1:1328-53068 GCA_964472715.1 uncultured bacterium
TTGTTGGCATCTTCAGCCACCACGATTTTAGTTTTTTTCTCATTACTCTTATTGGATGACCGACTGGGCAATTACTACCAGTCCATGGCTTTTGTTTTGGGGTTTACTTTGCTCACCTCCTTATTATTAGCAATTACTTTAATTCCCGCCATATATATTCATTTTCCAGACGGATTTGAACCGCCAAAAACCAAAGTTAAAAAAAATAGAAATCTCTACGCTCGGTTTCTGGGAATGCTATTAAAATTTCCAGCCATTACGGCTCTGGTTACAATTTTATTATTAGGTGGCGTCTCCACATGGTTTTTCCTAACAGTGGAAGATGGCGGCCGTTATTACTATTCTCCGACCAAATTATCCACCCATATCAGAATTTCAGCGCCAAAAGGGGTTACTCTGGAGACGTTGGATCAAATGGCCAATTCCTTTGAAGCCATTGTGGCGGAAAATATTGATAAAACTGAAACCCGTACCAATATAGACCAGCGAAACGGTCAGGCCACTATTTCGATTGAATATTCTGATGACTATAGCAATAGTTCCAAACCCTACATGGTGGAAGCCAAATTGATTGGGCAGGCGGTGGATTATGCCGGGGTGGGCATTTCAATTTCCGGAATGTTTCCAAAACCCTATTATAATGGCGGCTATCGAATCTATACCAATTATAACTCTCGCTTAAAAATTACCGGGCCGGATTATGATAAATTATGGGAATTATCGAACTATATTATCACAATGGCCAAAAAGGACCGTCGTGTTGGCGAAACAATGATTACACCGTCAGCCCGTAATTTTTGGAGCCTGCAAAGTGGCGAGCACAATTATCGCTATGCGGTGAATATGACCCAACTTTGGCGTCATCATATTTCTCTCAATTCGGTTTATTATTCCCTGTACCGCCTCTTTCCCAATGCTTATTTAAACGATGAAATTATAATTGATAATGAAAAATATGATCTGAAACTGGGACTAAAATCCGAACTGGCTGAATTGGAAGAGATTCAGCGCAGCGCTTTAGCAATTCCCGGCCATAAATCACTCTACTTTGCTGATATTACTACCCCATTACCAGAGAAACACATCCAGTGGATTGATAAAAAAAATCAACAATATCAATTCACCATTGCCTGGGATTACCGAGGCGCTTTTCAACAAAAAGACCGACACATGAAAACATTGCTGGAAAGTGTGCAGTTACCCGCTGGCTATGAGTTAGAAAAGCGGGACTGGGGCTGGCTATCCAAAGAAGAGAAAAAAGAATTGAATAAACTATTCATCATTGCGGGCATCGGTGTCTTTATGATTATGGCGGCGTTATATAATTCCTTTTGGAAACCTTTTGTTATTTTTCTGAGTGTCCCCTTTTCGATGCTGGGTGTTTTTGTGATGTATCTGGCTTTTGGAAAAAGTTTCAATTCCGATGCCTATATCGGTGTGATTTTGTTACTGGGAATCGTGGTCAATGATGCCATTGTCTTGGTTGAAAGAATAAACCAATTATTACAAAAAAATGATGATATTAAAGCTGTGCTTATTCGCGCGGGCAAGGAAAGAATTCGTCCCATCATGATCACCACCATTACCACCATCGGCGGACTATTGCCATTATTTTTTCTTAGTTCCGGCAATACCACGTTATCAGGTATTTTAGAGGAATTGAGTTTTGTCATGATTGGGGGAATGGTGAGTTCTACCTTGTTGACTATTAGTATGATACCGGTGTTTTATTATTTGATCTATCGTTTGCGGTATTTCTTAGGATTCACATTTAAGGATTGACTTTTTGTATTAATTTTCTTAAACAAAAAGAGATTATGAAACTCACAAAAAAACTATTTTGGCTCTCCGCTTTCAGTATCGCCATGGGCTTTCTGGAAGCCATTGTTGTGGTTTATTTGCGGGAAATCTATTATCCGGGCGGTTTTGGCTTTCCCATGCGAATGGTATCCAATAAGATTTTTATGACGGAAGTAATCCGTGAAATTTGCACGATTGTTATGCTCCTGTCCGTTGCAATATTGATTGGTAAAAATAAGGAAACAATGTTTGCCTGGTTCATAATGAGTTTTGGAATATGGGACATTTTCTACTATATCGCTTTGAAATTATTCCTGGATTGGCCGGCATCGTTGCTGACCTGGGACATTTTGTTTTTAATTCCGGTGACCTGGCTGGGTCCGGTAATTGCGCCGATAATTTGTTCGGTAACAATGATTTTGTTGGCATTAGTCATACTGTTTTTTCACAATAAAAAGGGCAAGAATTTATTTACCTTAAAAGATGTGATTCTATTATCCGGAGGTGCCCTTTTCATTTTCATCGCCTTTACCTGGAATTATACAAAATTATTGATTTCCAATGATTTGATCATGCGGATGTTTGTCCCCGGGACCGAGGAAAAGTTAAAAGAAATTGTTTTAAATTATGTGCCCGGCAGATTCTTTTGGGAACTCTTTAGTCTTGGCATAATTTTGATATACTTTGAGTTGGGAGTAATGATTTTTAAATGTTATCAAAATAATGAAAGGGTTTAATAATAAAATCCGGGCCATACTTGATTTATTGCACAGTCTTACTTATGTTGAATTATACTTGAAAACTTGAGTAAAAAATTTTGTATCCTAGCGACATTTGTAAATGTTAATTAAACAAAAAGGAGATATTTAAAATGGGACAAAAAGGAGTTGAACTACTCGGCGTTGACAAAGATGAACTTATTCAAATGCTGAATGAAGCATTATCGGAAGAATGGTTGGCCTATTACCAGTACTGGATTGGCGCCAGAGTTATGGAAGGTCCAATGCGGACTGATGTTGAACAGGAATTACTGGTTCATGCAGATCAGGAACTCAATCATGCGGTGATGGTTGCTGAGAGAATTGATCAGTTAGGCGGTACCCCGGTACTCAATCCGGCGGATTGGATGAAATATAGTAAATGTGATTATGAAGTTCCGGATGATCCCTATATCGAGAAAATATTGGAACAGAATCTAAATGGTGAACGGTGTGCGATCAAACGCTACAAAGAATTAGCGGATTATACCAGTGGAAAAGACCATTCCACCTATCAGATGGCCACCACAATTCTCAATGAAGAACTGGAACACGAGCAGGAAATTGAAGACTGGATGGAAGACATTAATATTATGAAAGAAAATCTGAAAAAATTACGTATGGATTAGATTCAAGCATTGAGTAAATCTTAAAGGGTAGGGAATCAATTCTCTGCCCTTTATTGTTTTAGAAAGGATTATTTTGAATATACTGATCACAGGTGCTTCAGGGTTAATCGGTACGGCATTGACAAATTATCAAAGAAGCATTAGAATCACAAACAAAGGACAACTAATCATGACTTTTTCTTCAAACATACAAAAACTAATGGTGTTTTTATTCATTTTCGGAGGGTATGGAATGGCGATAGAAAAACCGGAATACCGGGTCATACAGGAGTATGATGATTTTGAGATCAGGGAGTATGAACCATACCTGGTTGCGGAAGTGGAAATTGAAAATGAGTTTGAGGATGCCGGCAGTGAGGCCTTTGGAATACTGTTCGATTACATTTCCGGCAATAACATTAAACAGGAAAAAATCTCAATGACTGCGCCGGTCAATCAATCCCGTGCGGGTGGTGAGAAAATTGCCATGACAGCACCGGTTGCTCAGCAGGAGAGTGAAACCGGTCAATATCACGTGAGCTTTGTCGTGCCGGCAAAATTCACCCTAAAGACAGTTCCAAAACCGGCAGACAAGCGGATTAACATTCGCCGGCTGTCCGGACAGACAATGGCGGTTCACAAATACAGAGGAAATTGGAGCCGGGAACGGTATAATAAGAATGAGCAAATATTGATAAAGCAATTAGATAAAAAAAATATTGAAATTTCCGGAAAACCCGTTTTTGCCCGCTATAATCCACCCTTTTGGCCGGCCTTTATGCGTAGAAATGAGATATTAATTCCGGTAAATTATTCGAAATAATAAATGTAAAGAATTTTAGTAAAATGGATTTTGGATTTTATCATACACGGATTTTTTAATATTTATGAATGATGACAATTGTGACAAACGTATCAACCGAGTTGAAATTAACAGAGGATTTTATGGACAAAAAAGATGAACCAATTTTAGCAGAACAGAATAAAAGTGAAAATACACAGGAGAAGTTCAAACCTGATCTGGTTAAATCCATTCGTTCCCTGCTACATGATCAGCCTTTTTCTATTCTCTGTACCCAGGGGGATTGCCAACCCTACGGATCACTGGTGGCCTTTGCCTGTAGCGATGATATGAAGCATTTATATTTCACAACACCAACAGCCACCCGCAAATATATGCTATTATGTAAATGTGCCAATGTATCCATGGTGATCGACAGCCGGTCACAGCATCCGGACAATATGAAAGCGGTGGAAGCGGTTACAATTACGGGTAAAGCCCATGAAATCAAAGACGGAGACGAATACAGGCGTGGTTTGATCATGTTGAAAGAGCGACATCCTTACATGACAGAATTTTTGGAATTTACGTCAACAGCCCTTTTTCAAATTGATGTGATCCGCTATTTGCATGTTGCCCGTTTTCAGGAGGTTGCTCAGTGGTCTCCTGAGTAATTTCTTTATTTCTTAAGTCTGAGACGATAGCTCAACCCACCGCTGATGAAATAATCCGGTGCCTTGTCATTGATTCCCACACCGCCGGAAAGGTCCAATTGGAAATTATCATTGACCAGGTAAGTTAACCCCGTATCAAACCGATGATCAGGAGCAAATTCCTCGATCACGTATCCATATATTTCAATAAAACCGGCAATTTTATTATTGATACCCGCACCGATGACAAAAGAATAAAAAATATTGGTGTTGGGCGTGACACCATTCCATTCACCGCCGATATTAAAGGCGGCGGAGAATTGATCACTCAGTGTTTTGGTTCCGGCTATTCTAACATCAGGAATTAAGTAATCAGTCTGAAATTCCTCAGCACCGATTTTTGGTAAGGTTAAATGCCCAAGAAACGCAAGTTCCGGCATCCATCCCTTTTCTTCTGTAAACCGGGTTTTAAATCCCACCACTACCGGCGCCAGGCCTGATTCTTTGATTTCAGTGCTGCCCACTTCGACTTTCTGCTGCATATATTCGGCGCCTAAGCGTATTTCAGTATTATTAAAAATTCCATACCGCAACAGAGTCGTGTTGTAAACAAGGTTGGTTATATCATCATCATCCGGTGGGGAATCATGTTCCATCAGGCTACCTGTTTCGATTTGCAGCCAACCTCTTGGTATGGTTACAGATGATTCTGTCTGATCAGGACGGTCGGTTACCATTTCCGGAACTGCTTGTGCAAATAGGGTAGAAATCAATACTGTTAAAGTAATTAGATATTTCATTGGATTTCCTTTTTCAATAGTGTTGCCCATCCGGGTGATTTTTGTAAAATTTTTTCATAAACGGGGCATTCCCGCTCATGTGCTCCTTCAAGATAACCGGTACTCAGCAAAAATTCTTTGGTGATTTCGCCACCCGTGAACTTGAAGTGTTTCTTGAATAGTTTTACCCATTCTTCCAAATCCAGGGGATGATTATTATCCAGCCAGTTCTTAAAAGAACCGAACTTCTTTTGTAATTCCAATATCCTGTTAGCATTGTGAATGGCGGCATTGATTTTGAGTCGATTGCGGATGATGCCGGCATCTTCCAGCAGGCGTTTCCTCTCTTCTGTAGTGTAATTGGCCACGGTTTTGATGTCGAAATTGTCATAGGCTTTGCGGAAATTATCCTGCTTTTTCAAAATTGTTGTCCAGGAAAGTCCCGCCTGGTTGATTTCCAATATCAGACGGCCAAATAATTCATTGTCATCAGTGAGGGGAAACCCGTAGGTAAAGTCGTGATACAAGCGATTGACATCCCTTTTATCCAGATTTTTTACTGCTTTACAATAGGAATTTTCCATGAGATTCACTCTTTATATGAATAGCAAAAGACTGACAGCCATGACAGCCATACCGGCAATCAGGCCGAAAATTGATATGTGGTGCTCGCCATACTCCTCCGCTGTGGGAAGAAGTTCGTCAAGGGAAATAAATACCATGATGCCGGCGACTGATGCGAAGAGAAATCCAAAGACTACCGGGCTCATGAACTGACGGAGTAGTAAAAATCCGATCAAAGCCCCGACCGGTTCTGAAATGCCGGATAAAAAGGAATAATAAAAGGCTTTCTTTTTACTTCCGGTAGCATAATATATCGGTACGGAAACAGCAATGCCTTCAGGAATATTATGAATGGCGATGGCTACTGCAATGGCAATTCCCAGGTTGGGGTCAGTCATAGCTGCCGTGAAAGTGGCCAGCCCTTCCGGAAAGTTATGGATTGCAATGGCCAGCGCTGAGAATAATCCCATACGCATCAATTTTTTGTCATCTTTTTCCAGGACTTTTTCCGGGGCTTTTTCAAGGGCTTTGATGTCTTTGACTTCGTGCGGGTTTTCATAACTGGGTACCAATTTATCGATAACGCCAATGATCAAGATACCGGTGAAAAAAGCAAGCACTGTGATCCAGTGACCAGATTTGTAACCCAACCCTTCGATCATAGAATCGCGGGCTTTTACTAAAATTTCCACAAAAGATACATAGATCATCACTCCGGCTGAGAATCCCAAACTGGCGGATAAAAATTTCGGATTGGTGCGTTTGGCAAAAAATGCCAGAGCACTGCCGATCCCGGTACAGAGCCCGGCAAAGAGTGTCAGGCTAAAAGCGAATAATATATGATAATTTTCCATTTTTCCCCTTTTTCATTGGTTTATTCAATAATCAGTTGTCACCGGTATATTATGGATAAATGATGATAGTTGACTATTATTTTTAAATAAATAATTTTACATTAAAAACATTTCCCCGTCTTCTTTTTCTGGCAATCAGGCCCCGGGCACTTGTAACAGATTTCATTGGTGAGATTTTTACCGCTGAAATATTCGGTGACATTTTCCAGCGTTGTAGTGGCAATATTGTTCAGCGCTTCCTCTGTAAAAAAGCCCTGGTGGGAGGTTATCAGGACATTGTTTAATGATAGCAATATAGTAAGGGTATCATCATCAATGATCTGGTTGGAGAAATCTTCAAAGAAATATTTGCTTTCTTCCTCGTACACGTCCAAAGCCGCCGACCCGATTTTTTGGTTTTTTAAACCCTCAATCAGCGCTTTGGTATCAATCAGATGGCCGCGGCCGGTATTCACGATCATCACACTGTTTTTCATTTTCCTGATACTGTCAGCATTGATGATATGATAGGTACTTTTATTCAACGGGCAGTTCAGAGAAATTATATCCGATTCCCGGTAAATCCGATCCAGGTCCACATATTCAACAGATTTTTGTCCGGCAAATTCCTGATCCGGAAAAGGGTCATGTGCTAAAATTTTCATGCCGAACCCGGACATAATTTCAATAAAGATCTTACCGATTTTACCGGTGCCTATGACACCGAGCGTTTTACCGTGCATGTCAAACCCCTTAAACCCGTTTATCGTAAAATTGTTATCTTTGACACGATAATAGGCCTTATGAATTTTGCGGTTCAGGGATAGAATCAGCGCTACTGTATGCTCCGCCACGGCATAAGGAGAATAGGCCGGCACCCGGACCACATGCATTCTGCCGTAGGCGGCTTTCAGATCCACATTATTGTAACCGGCTGAACGCAACGCTACCAGATTGATATCATAGCTGTTGAGTTTGTCGATCAGTTCACTGGTCAGTTGATCATTGACGAATATACAAACCGTATCCGCATCTTTGGCAAGAATAGCCGTTTCCGGTGTTAATTTATTATCAAAGAATTTGAGTTCATATCCAAAATTTTTATTGACTTTATTGAATACCTCACGGTCATAGGGCTTGGCATCAAAAAAAGCGATCGTCTTATTTTTCATTTAGTTTCCTCCTGGCTCCCATAAAATTTTATCTATAATTATTGCACAACCATTGCGAAGGTCAAATAACCATTCACAAGATCTTACTGGTTGTCTTTCAAAGAGCAGACCACATCTTCTACATGGCCGTTCACTTTTACTTTATTCCAGGCTTTTTCTATATTGCCTTCCGGATTGATCAGAAATGTTGAGCGGACAACACCATAGACTTCACGGCCAAACATTTTCTTCAATTGCCACACATTATAGGATTTCAACACCTCTTTTTCCGGATCACTGAGCAGGGTAACCTTCAGGTTATGTTTATCAGCAAATTTCATATGGCTTTTTTCTGAATCCGGGGAAATACCGAGAACTTCGGCATTCAATTCTTTTATTTTTTCAAGTTCTTCAGAAAAGGCGATTGATTCTTTGGTACAGCCGGGGGTATTGTCTTTGGGATAAAAATACAATACGACCCATTTCCCCCGGTAATCTTTTAAACATACTTTATTTCCATCTTTATCGTTTAAACAAAAATCGGGTGCTTTCTGTCCTTCTGTTATCCTCATGTTTTTACCTCATTGTCTGTTCGTTTTAAATCAAAATTTTAAATGGCTCCCAGTACTTTCATATTGCTTTCGTAAACTTTTGCGGGAACGGTTTCTTTTAATATCTCATCAATCATCTCAATTGTAAAGCCTTCAATCCAGTTGGCTTTGACCAGTTCTCCCAGGAGTACAATATTCTGCATTCGGGAATCGGGCAGGTCTTCCTTAAAGGCTCTTATTATTTCAGCATTTTTTTTAGATGCAAGTTCAGTCAGTATAGTTACATCAGGATACTGATCGGTTCCCAGTCGATTGTCAATGGTTTGGAAATTAGCATCATAGTAAAGAACTTTTCCGCCCTCTCTTAACATTTCCGACATACCCCGCAGTGCTTCCAGTCGTTCCAGAGAAAGGACTAAATCCGCGCGGCCCGGCATAATTAACGGCGAATAGACCTTTTCACCGACACGCAATTGCGAGACTACGGAACCGCCCCTTTGGGCCAGGCCATGGGTATCAACGGCTTTTACTTTTTCCCCTAACTTATAAAATGCCCGGGACATAATTTCAGACAACAGGCCGATTCCCTGACCGCCAACACCAGTCATATATATATTTAGTTGTTTCATTATTTATCCTCCTTGTGTGAATGGTTGATCGCTTTCACGGGACAGGTCTGTATGCAGGAGCCATCACCAATACAAAGATCTTCATTGATCGTTACGGAACCATCTTTTTGCCGGGTGAAGGTCGGGCAGCCGAATTTTTCTATACATTCGTAAGTCCGGTTGCAGGTCTCCTGATCCAGGTTCACATGTCGTTGCCTATAATTTGGCTTCTTTCGCTGTTTACGGGTGAATTTCAGCATACAGGGATGGGAGGCGATTACCACGGAAAACCCTTTGTATTCCAAAGCCTCTTTAATGTGTTGCGTGAGTTCGCTTTGTTTGTATGTGTCAACCCGGCGCAGAAATTTTACGCCGATAGTTTCCAGTAATTTTTGCAGCGGCACTTTATCACCAATTTCTCCGGTGCCGGCATGAGGTTGGTGGCCGGTCATAGCAGTGGTGCCATTTTCCATGACCACTAAGGTAAAGTCATGATCATGCATCACCGCGTTAACAACCCCTGGCAGGCCGGCATGAAAAAAAGTTGAGTCTCCAATAAAAGTGAGCACTTTGCGCTCCTGATTGCGAATGGATAAGCCGGCGCCGGTACCATTGGAATGCCCCATGGAAAGTAGTGATTGCCCCATGTAATAAGGACGGAAAAATCCCAGCGAATGACAGCCAATGTCACCCACAGTAATAGTATTTTCCGGCAGTGCTTTTTTGATGGCATGAAAGGCCGAGCGGTGTCCGCAGCCGGGACACATTTGCGCCACACGGTCGCCAACTTCAAGAGGTTCGGGAAAATTCATCGGCCTGAATAATTCAGGCCACTGATCCGATAGTATTTTCCAGGTTCGTTGCGGCAGAAGTTCGCCCACCAGATCGTCATTTTCTTTACGCGACAGGATTTTGCAATCAATTTTTTCATCAAAAGCAAAGGCTTTGATTTCCTGTTCCAGAATTCTGTCCAATTCCTCCAGTATCAGCACTTCCTCATGATTTTTTAGAAATTCTTTTACTTTTTGTTGCGGCCATGGAAAAGTGAAGCCTAATTGAAAAACATCAATATCCTCATCAATTTCCAATAAATTCTCCTGAATGGATAATACCGGCATTGATGATGTGATTATTCCCCGCTTTGTCGGCTTATTGGCGATTAATTTATTGAATGATGTTTCTTCCGAATATTTGCCAAGGGAAGTTAATTTTTCAAAGGCTTTTTTCTTAAGCGGAAAAACACTCTTTGTAATTGGCAGATAAGGGCCATTGGCCGGATCAAATTTTGATGTCCAGTCATGATCTGTTTCCGGTATATCACTGAATTCTATTTCTTCCTTGGCATGGCAGACATGTGTGGTCAGCCGTAAAAAAACCGGCATTTGATGTTTTTTAGATAGTTTGGCAGCTGCCAGAAACATGTGATAGGCCTCTGTGGGAGTTGATGGTTCAAACATCGGAATATATGATTTTCTGGCAAAGTGGCGGTTGTCCTGCTCGTTTTGTGAAGAATGAGCGCCGGGATCATCTCCCAGAATAATGACCATACCACCGATGAGATTTAATAATCCCAGTTGGACGGCTGAGTCCGCAGCGACATTCAAACCCACTGATTTGAAAAAAACCGTTGACAGATGGCCATTAATACTGGCGCCGAAAGCGGTTTCCAGGGCAACTTTTTCATTGGTGGAATATTGAAAATAGAGATCGCGCTCTTCTTCCGGTACAGTTAAAATAGCGTTGGCGATTTCCGGCACCGGAGAACCGGGATAGGTTGTCGCGACATTGACGCCGGCTTCAAACATGGCGCGGGCAATAGCATAATTGCCCATCATCATGCCGGTCCAGCCTTCTTTTTTAATTAATTGTCTGGCAAATTGATTCATCTCTCCTCCTTGATGTTATTTCAACCTTCCGAAGATCCCTTTGCTGGATTTGCGAAAAAAGGAAGTTTTATGCTCCTCTTGTTTGTTAGTTCTTCGGAAAATTTTTCTAATGTTCGTTTATCAGGTTTTTATTGTGGCAGATGTCACATTCAAACTGCAGGGTTACATGGGTAATACCGTAGTCGCTTAATATCTGCTCAATTTTATCCTGTATTGATTGTGTTTCACTGATCAGCATGTCGCTGACATCCACGTGGCTTTCAAAATGAATATCCTTTTCACCAATACTCCAAATATGAATATGATGAATGCCGGATACTTCAGGAATTTTTTCCAGGTCTTTTTGAATTTTGTCCGGATTAATTGTATGGGGTGTGCCCTCCATCAGGATATGGGAGGATTCTTTCAAAATTACAAGGCTCTCTTTCAGTACATACAACGCAATCAGAATGGTCAGCAGCGGATCAATCCAATAAATACTGTATACAGCGATCAAAATTCCTCCGATAATTACCGTAACTGATGACAGAGAATCGACAAATAAATGCAGATAGGCTGATTTTATATTAATATTCGTTTTAGAATCCCGGTGTAGCAACAAGGTGCCGGTGACATTGGCCACCAGACCGATTGACGCCACAATTATCATTAAGTGGCCTTCGATGGGATGTGGTGTTATAAACCGTTTGATGGCTTCATAAAATAAAAATATTGATACAAAAAATAGCACAGTCGCATTGATGACAGCCGCAAAAATTTCAGCCCTTTTAAGTCCGAAGGTGTGCCTGCTGGAAGTTTTGGCTTTTCTCAATTTCAGGGCGATATAACTGATAATGATAGCAATACCGTCAGTCAGATTATGCATGGCATCGGAAATTAGCGCCAGGCTTCCGGAAATTATGCCGCCGATGATTTCTGCAATAGTGATAATAAAATTCATCGCCATCGTAAGAAACATACGAAATGTAGTAGAATTGTTCATTTTCATATCATGATCATGATGTGCCATTTAATCCTCTTTTTGTATTAGTGGTTGAAAATTTTTCTGCGAAAGTGACAATAGGGTTGTTTGCCGGTTTTGTCATAATAATCCTGGTGATAATCTTCGCCCATCCAGAATTTATGGGATTTTTTAATTTCTGTTGCTACTTTGTATTCTTTCTGCTCCAATTGTTTTTTTATTTTACGGGCGGTCTGTTTTTGTTCTTTATCGGTATAAAAGATGGCTGACCGGTATTGTTCGCCGATGTCTGGTCCTTGCCGGTCCACTTGTGTGAAATCATGGATCTCAAAGAATAATTTTACTAAGGCTTCATAACTGGTTTTTTCTGAATTATAAACTACTTTTACAGTTTCAGCGTGACCGGTTTCGGCATAACAGACATCCTGGTAAGTCGGATTTTTTGTATGACCGCCCATATAGCCCACATCAGTGGATATGACTCCGGGCGCTTCTTTAAAATAATGTTCAACGCCCCAAAAACAGCCGGCTGCGAAATAGGCGGTTTTTTGTGTATCCGGTACAAAATTCATTGAAATGGAATTGACACAATGTCGAATATTCTTATCGGTCAATTTTTCGCCGGTGAATACATGTCCCAGGTGTGCGCCGCAATTGGCACAGAGAATTTCCGTCCGGCGGCCGTCAGCGTCTGTTTGGCGTTTGATTGCGCCGGGAATTTCATCATCAAAACTCGGCCACCCGCAACCGGAATCAAATTTATCATCAGATTTATACAGAGGCGCGTCACACCGTTTACAAGTGTAGGTGCCTTTGGATTTGTTATTCAGTAATTCTCCGGAATAAGGGCGTTCTGTGCCTTTATGAATAATCACTCTCTCCTCGTCAGGTGTCAACTTGTTATATTTCACTGGTTCCTCGCTTATTGTATCATTGACTGTTATTAACATTAGTAAAAGGATCATTATATTGGTTATCATGGTTGTCTCCTTTTTAGTTGGATGCAAATTTTGTAGTTCTTATAAGTTATCTGATCATAAAAGTTCAGATCCCTTATAAAAAGCACAAATTAGCCGGAGATGTTATTGAGTGTGGCGAATTTCAGGAGGAAGAAAAACTTAATGGGCCTGTTTAAAAAATCAGAAAGCGACAATTGGATTTGCCGCTTCTGATAAATGACTGCTAATTGTCAGAATTTCAAAGAACAAAAAGTTTTTATTCTTTAATTTCCATTTTTACGAGTTTGGCTGTAACACCGGGGAGCAGGTTTAGTTTGCGCTGCATTTCTTCGTGTTTGTCTTTGTCACCAACTACCTCAAGGATAATTGTGCCTACTTCAGAACAATTATCCAAACAATCTTCATGTAATCCCAGGCGGGTTTTGATATAACATCCCCATTCCGTCAGGATTTTTTGTACGGTTACAGCTTCTTTTTTCCGTTTGTTTACGACAATTAATAAAAAATCTTTTGTCATGCTAATCTCCTTTTTCACCAATAAAATAATCAGGTGAACACTTTGTCCACCTGATCTTGATTATTTATTCTTCATCGGCCGGCTCGGTAAATGTTCTGCCAGACAATTCCTTGTCAAACATATACAGGCCATTTCCTTTGTCGCCGACTAAGTTGATGCGATCGAGCAATTCATTTGCTGTCGATTCTTCTTCAACCTGTTCTGTCACAAACCACTGTAAAAAGATCTCTGTGGCGTAATCATTTTCCTGGCGCGCTAAAGCGACCAGTTCATGAATGGATTTTGTGACGAATTTCTCATGTTCAAGGGTTTTTTCAAACATATCTTTAACGGAATCAAACTCGCTGTCAGGTTGTTGGATGGTTTTAAGGACAATCTTACCACCCTGTTCATCTATGTAATCATATATTTTGCGGGCATGAAACATTTCTTCTTTGGCCTGCACATCCATCCAGTTGGCAATACCCGGTAAGCCTTCATGGGAAGCATGTGCTGACATGGCCTGATAAAGATAAGCCGAAAAGAGCTCTTTGTTGATCTGTTCGTTGAGAGCTTTTTCCATATTTTCTTTTATCATATATATTTTCCTTCTGATTAGAGGTTAACTTTTCCACAATCCGTGAATATTGCAGTATTCACGAGCCCGTACTTCATCGGCTTCGATGTGAAATACTGCTTTGGGTTCATCATCGGGACTGAGGTGTTGTCTGTAGGTTTTGCCGTCGGCAATCAACTCAATCCATTCAATATGATGTTTTTCTGTCATCGGATGGGTTTCATTTTCACCAATTTTTACGGTTACTTTGCCATTTTCTTTTTGAATAAATGGAACATGTTTTTCCTGGGAAGATTCTTCTGTTTGTTCTTCCATGAGTTTCATCTCTTCTCCGCAGCATACCAATGGCGCTCCTCCAACATGGACGATTTCCACGATATTGCCACATATTTCACATTTATATACTTCTCTTAACTTCATTGTTTTGCCTCATTTGGTTTTAGTTTAAAACTTCCTGTTTTAGTTCTGTTAACAGAACCACATGTTTCCTTTCTTCATCAATAATAGTTTCAATTTTTGTCTTTTCACCTTCAGGGACTAATTCTTTCATTTCCCTGAAATATGCAATTGTATCCAGCTCTTTTTCAATAGCAAACTGAAAAGCATCTTCAATAGTGTCAATTTTTTCAATAGTTCTATCGAATTTATTAAAGTTAAAAACGAGATTATCGGCATAGGCTTGCAGGTATTGAAAATATTCATCCTGAAAGCTTTCCGGTGGTTCATAATCTTCAAAGGATGACAGTAGTTTTTTGAAGGTCGCTTTGTGCTTGACCTCCTCTCCCGCCAATCGTTTAAATAGTTTGATTACTTTTTCATTATCTAATTTATCTACCATACTCAGGTAGAATTTCTCACCGTTCTCTTCAATTTTGATAGCGAACTGATAGATTTCGCTGGGATTGAAAGTTGCCATAATCTCCTCCGTTTATAACTCCTGATGTTTTGCTTTTATTGCGTCAGCTAATGCATCCAGAGCTTTAAAGTTATCTTTTTCAGGATCACCTTTAACAATCACTGAGTCAAAATACTCAACTTTTAGTTTGTCGAGCATGGCCCCCAATTGCTTTTCCATTACGCCACCCCAGCCGAAAGAACCAATGATACCGACGTATTTGGTTTTTGGTCTGAGGGCATTGATCAGTGCCGCACCATAGAGTGCTTCCGGGTGCGCACCGCTTAATACTGTAGGTGCTGCAATTATTATGGTTGCTGCATCCACCAGGTTGATTGCTAATTCACCAAGATCACCTTCTGTCAAACTATAAGGCTTGACAGTAATGTTCCGCTCGGTTAATGCATCAATCAAATGGTCAACCATTTTTCGCGTACTGCCATGCATGGATACAAAAGGAAGGATTACTTCGTTTTTGACTTCTTCAGAAATCCAATCCCGGTATGCGTCCATAATCAGTTCAGGATTATCATAAACCTGACCATGACTGGGCGCGATGTAATCAATATCATATTCTTCAACCTTTTTCATGTTGTATCTGATCTTACGACGAAAAGGCATCATGATTTCGGCATAATACCGTTTGGCTGATTCCACCACCAGGGCCTCATCCTGCACAAATAAATTGCTGGCTGCCACATGGGCACCGAAAAAATCGCAGGAAAACAGTATTTTGTCTTCCTTAAGATAGGTTGACATTGTTTCCGGCCAGTGAACCCATGGGGTCAATAGGAATTTTAATGTTTTATCACCCAATGAAAGTTCTTCTTCATCATCTTTGACAATGAATACGTCATCTTTCAGTGGCAGCAGATCCTGCAGCATGGTTTTACACTTTGGATTGGTAACGACTTTTGCTTCAGGATATTTTTCCAGTACATCAGGGAGTGAACCGGAATGGTCCTGCTCCGCGTGATTGGATATTATATAATCTATTTTTTTGACACCGGCCTTTTCCAGGTTTCTGAACAACTGCTCTTTGACATCCGGTTCCACGGTATCGATCAGAGCGGTTTTTTCAGACCCCTGAATCAGATAGGAGTTGTAACTGGTCCCGTCGGGTAATGGGATCAGTTCGTCAAATAATCTTCGATCCCAGTGTTTTGCACCTACTGATAATATCTTAGGTTTTACTTCTTGGACTGCCAATTATTCCTCCAGTTTTTCGAAATCTTCTTTGCCGACACCACATTCCGGGCATACCCAATCATCGGGTAGGTCTTCAAAAGCGGTTCCGGGTTTAATACCACTATCGGGATCGCCTTTTGCCGGATCATAGATATAACCACATACTGTACATTCATATTTACTCATAATTCATTCTCCTTTTTTTAGTTTTGGACAGTTCTTTTATTAATATTTTTCAATAAAAATTTCAAAGTGAGCCTGTGGATGGGCACAAGCGGGACATACTGTTGGCGCTTCTTCAGCTTCATGCAGGTAGCCACAGTTGCGGCAGCGCCAGACCACTTTTTCACCTTTTTTAAAAACAGCGCCGGCCTCGATGTTTTTCCATAACTGGTTATAGCGGTTTTCATGCTGTTTTTCCGCTACGGCAATGGCTTCAAAAGCTTCTGCAATCCGGTCAAATCCTTCTTCACGGGCTACTTTGGCAAAACCGGGATACATTTCTGACCATTCATAATATTCACCACCGGCTGCCGCCTGTAGATTTGACATGGTGTCTTTAATTGCTCCTGCCGGGAAAGCTGCTGTGATTTCTACTTCTTCACCGCTTTTCAGAAATTTAAATAAGCGTTTCGCATGTTCTTTTTCCTGGTTGGCGGTTTCGATAAAAATATCAGCGATCTGGACAAACCCTTCTTTTTTGGCTATACTGGCAAAATAGGTGTAGCGGTTTCTGGCTTGTGATTCGCCGGCAAATGCTGTCAACAGATTTTTTTCAGTTTGTGTCCCTTTAACATCTTTCATAATTGTCTTCTCCATCTAAAAATTAAAAGTTACAATATTTCATTTAGCCTGATAATAACATCGTTTTGGTGAGTAAATTTTCTCTTCATTTTTTAATTCTTTAATAAATTTTGAAACATCTTTTTTATCCAGCCCGGTTGATTCAGCGATTTCGCCCGGCCGCATGGGTTTCTTCTCCTGTTGAAATGCGTCTAATACTTTTTCTTTGCTCATAAACACCTCGATTTTTTAATTAATCTATAAATTTCAAAAAGTCAATAGCTATTTTAATCGGCAGAGTTAACTCTCCTTTGATTGCTTAATCTTTATTTTATTCAGACAATATTTGCATATACCTTTATAATAACATTGATAAGTGTTGATTCGGTTTCCATCGATATCTTTTTTAAAATTACAGTCATAATTGCAATTGGAATGAATATCAAAAATTTTTTTGCATTGGGTACAATAAAAATGGTGGTGGTCATCACCTTTTATGTCGTAATGGGTTTCACTGCCGGTGATAGTTAATTCGGTAATGATATCTTTGCTGACAAATATTTTAAGAGTATTATAGACAGTGGTTTTGGAAATCGTGGGAATGCTGCTAACAATATCCTCATATATTCTGTCAACAGTCGGGTGATTCTCATGGGTCATCAGGTACTCAAGAATTTTGATACGATGTAATGTAGGTTTTACACCTTTGTCATCAATCAACTTTTTTATATTTTGCATATTTGTAATCATTACAAGTGTAAATTAATAACAGTTGTACTAATTGTCAAGAGACAATTAAAAATAGTTTTAATAATGTAGTACCCGATCCAGGAAAATTGCTCATTTTACTTACACGCTACGACAACCTGTTGTTTTGCTCAGGACAGAATGACCGAAGTTGTTACCACGCCCCAACCAGTCCTCCCTGGAAAGGCAACTTTGTCCGGCATACGTCAGAGAGGTGCAGCTTGCCCGCAGCAGGCGGGGAAGGTGTAAAACGAAAGATCGAAGTGAAAATTGTTGCTAATTACATCGGGGTCACAGTCCTCTTGTTGAGACTGTCCCTAAAGGTACAATAGTAATTAAAATTTAGAGTTATTTCATATTTCACCGGATAGGACAATAGGAATTGTCTTCTACATTTTTTTACAAAGGAACTTTTGGGACAGCCTCATGACAGAGAGTATATAAATTAAGATTGTAGGAATAATCCCTACATCACGGTAAATAAATGTTGGGTTTTATAACAGATTGATCATGAGGTTGTTGCTGAATCACACGCTGTGCATGTGCCTTTAAAATAGCCATGAATTTCCTGAACCAAATTGCCGTCTATCATTGCTTGTTTATTATTATAAAAGGGACAATTGATGTCAATATCAAATACCCGGCCGCATTTACAACAGTAAAAATGGTGATGGGGAGTGACATTTACATCATAATGTTTTTCAGCGCCACTGATGGTTAACCCCTTTACGAGGTTTTTCTTCATAAAGAGATTTAATGTGTTGTAAATAGTTGTTTTGGATATTGTGGGAATATCCGGGTGGAGCATTGCGTAGATTCTATCGACAGTCGGATGTATTCTGTTTTTATCCAAAAAATCATAGATCGCAATTCTCTGGTAAGTGGGTTTTAATCCTTTTTTCAGCAGCGTATCTTTGGCGTTGTTTGTTTTCATAGTGTGAAAAAATAAATGAAAAATTGCATTTTTCCAAACACTTGAAGAATACCCGTTAAAATTTTGAGTTATTTGATATGACCCACCGGCATCATGTAAACAACCTCTTTTTCCTGGGTAAACTGCATGAATCGGTTGGCTTTTTCATCATTAAAAGCGCCGATGGCCACTGTCCCCAAACCGAGTGTTTCACATTGCAGATAAATATTCTGTGCAGCGTGTCCCACTTCAATGTGAACATACATGACACCACGGTCTTCATACCGTTTTGTGGTTCTGCTATAGGTAGCTGAAAAAATGAGGGTTACCGGCGCATTTTTTACCATCGGTTGATTCAGAGCGGCGGCCGCCAGTTCTGTTCGCAAATCACCTTCTCTGATCAGCGATAGCGCCTGTTCTTCAGGATAATAACGGTAGAGACCCCGTTCGATTGTATCGGATTCACCAATAAGAATATAAAGGTCTAAGGGAAAAGTAGCGCCGGCGGAGGGGGCGGTTCGGAAATTACGCGAGTTTGTTATTCCCTGTCCTGCCCATAATAATTGGCTGATCGTTGCCAGGTCTAAAGCAGTATCCTTATATTGCCGGACAGACCGGCGGGAAGCCAGCGTCTCTTCCAGCGAAACATCGCTTGTTGTGTTTGGTTTTGGCAATTTTATCATATCATTTTCCCCGTGTAAATTAGCGATTAGACAAATTAATAGAATTATTAATCCTTTTATCATTGCAGCCTCCTAAAAATGATTCAATTATAAGTTTATGAAAATTTATGGCAATACACAATCCCACCGATAATTGCAGTAAAAGGAGCCACCAGGACCAATCCGAAACTGCCCACCAGGGTTTGCAGTATTTCAGCGGCGATGTAATTGGTGTTTAGAAAGACAATTAAGGGTGTACCTTTGGCCATAAAAGCCATGAAGGTAAACATAAAACTGCCACTGTAGGCAAAAAGCAAAGTGGTTGTCATTGTTCCGATAACCGGCCGCGCGATGGTGAATCCCGATAAGATCAGTTCTTTGGTCTGAATATCCGGACGTTTATATTTGATTTCCTGCTGGGAGGCGGCAATATCCATGGCAATATCCATTAATGCGCCACTGGCGGAAATAAAGATTCCTGATAGAAAAATATCAGTGATGGAGAGTTTATGAAAGCCGGCGTAAAGAATTGTTTCAGAAAATTCCTGCACGGTTCCCGGGATTTTAAGCCAGTAACCAAAAATTACAGAGAGCAGTGAGGTCAGTCCGATTCCTGATATTGATCCGGTTAAAGCAACCAGGGCTTTTTTTGTAAATGAGGCAATCAGCAAAATGATCGTAGTGGTGATCAGGGTAATGATCAGTAAAGCTGTTGCCAGGGGAGGAAATCCGGCTAAAAAGAGGGGTATCAGTATCTTCCAGATGGCGAGAGCGGTAAAGACAAATGAGAGCAATGCTTTGAATCCGGTCCAGCCGGCAAAAGCCACCAGGAAAAGGGCGAATAAGGAAAAGAGTACAATTTCTATGTTAATTCGGTAGATACTCTGTGCTCTGGCGCTGAGGATTTCACTACCGTCCTGGCTGGGGATAATTACCGCCAAAATTTTATCATCAGGATTATAGATACGATCCAGCCGTTTTTGTCCGGTCAATATATTTTCTGCTGTTACAGTGTGGGATTTGAATTTTCCGGACAGAATTTTTAATTGCAAGGATTGTGAGCCTGTAAAAACGATTCCGCTTTGTTGTAATGATGAGTTATCAACTTTTAGCACCCTGGCTTTCACGCGCAAACTATTTTGCTTTACTATTGGATTCTCGTAGCCTGTGGGCATAAAAATTAAGACCAGTGAAAGGATCGTGATCACCAGAGTAAAGACAATATTCAGACGTGTTTTATGCTGGGTTATAATCATTGGTAAAAATAATAATTCTTGCGAAAATTTCGAAGGTTATTCTAATCTCGATATCCTGATAATATTATTCGCGATATCCGTATTGTCCAGCTGACCGTTGAAATAGCGATCACCAACGCCCATTGCATAGACCGGCACCGGCACCGGTGTATGGGAATAAGTCGACCAGTTGATGCCTGCTTTTTGATTTAACAGATGTGTAACGGTCACGGTCAATGGATCATAACTGCCATAGTTAACGTAATATTCTTCTTCATCTTCTTTGGTTGTTTTATCGAAACTGAGGGCATAGGCTTCCAGCAACCGCTTTGTTTCGTAATCGGACAGGTCGAGTTTGGCGTTCAGATCAGGATTGCCCAGACCAAAATAATGACCGACGCTATCCAGCACCATTGCCTGGGATATATTTTGGTTCTTTTTCCAGCGATTGACTTTCACAGCAAAATTTTGATAACTAATCTTTTGGTGGTTCAGCACATCAAAGGCGGATTCATATTTGGCGGCGGAATAGCCCAGACTCAAACCGCCGCATTCATGATCACCGGTAATAATGATCAGTGTCTCATCAGGATGCTGCCGATAGAATTCAACCGCTTTGGCAATAGATTCATCAAAACTGGCCATTTCATGGGCAACAGTCACAACATCATTTGCGTGGCAGGCCCAGTCGATTTTGCCACTTTCCACCATCATGAAAAAACCTTTGGCATTTTGAAGAATGCGAATTCCTTCAGCTGTAAAATCAGCCAGTCCCATGTGTCCGGCGGGTTTATCTATTTCATAATGAAGCGCGGCGTCAGTATCATATTCCTCATTATAAGTCCAGCATTTATCGCCGGGCATTACATCCATGAGACTATTTTTATTAGTGGCAATTTTGTAGCCGGCAGATTTCATGGTTTGTAAGATGTTTTTGGCGTTTTCTTTTTTTAATTGATCCCGCAGACCGCCACGGGCAAATCCGCCGCCAAAATAATCAAACCGGCTCATAGCCATTTGGCTTGCGATATGATTGTATTGTCCACGGTCTTTTTCATGAGCATAAAAACAGGCCGGTGTGGCGTGATCGATACTGACGCTGGAGACAATCCCCACTTTCATTCCTTTGTCACGGGCCATTTCCGCGATAGTTTTGTAGTCTTGTGTATGAGCACTGTTCATTGACACTGTTCCGCAGGAGGTTTTTTTACCTGTCGCGAGGGCGGTGCCGGCAGCTGAAGATTCTGTAATATAGCGGTCTTCGGCAAAGGTAGTAGCCACTCCTGTGACGGGGAATTGTTCCATTGCCATTGGCTGGTCACCATAAGCCGGTTTTTTAAAAAGGCGAAATTTGTCGTGGCGCCGAATGGCTTTGGTGATACTGACTTGGCTGAATGACATACCGTCTCCGATGAATAAAAAGATATATTTAGGAGGTTTGTTGATCGCGAATTCCTGTTGTGCCAAATTCTCATTTTTCTTTTCGTTGCAGGAGAATAGCAGGAAGATTGTTAAAAATATAAGGGATAAAACTCTAAAATTATTTTTCATTATTACTCCGGGTCAGTTTAAAATTTTGAGAACTTAAATATTTTTTAAAAATATGCCAAGTGAAAGTATTGTGAATTTATTATAGATTTAACTAAACAGAGGTTACATTATATTTGATAGTTTTTAGATTTAAAATCTTGTTTATTAAAGTTTTATCTGTTAAATATTTCTGAAGTAATTGTAAAAAAATAAGACAGTTAATTAAAATTAATGACAGGGAAAAATAGACTGTTTGCATATTATCATTAAAAACAACTATTTGTATGGTTTATGTTACAATGCAATGCTATTGACCTTTAGTTTTTGAAACCATAAATTACTGATCTGAATTAATATGAACCCAATAGATGAGGAAAATTATGATTATTGAAAGTTTATCAGGCGTCAGAGCTCATGACAAGGATATGAGCGATTCATTTTTGAAAGCCTATGCGGCTGCTTTTGTTAAAAAAGTCGGCGCCACCCGGATTGTCGTGGGCCGTGATACCCGCAAAAGCGGTGAAAAAATTATGGAAACAATTATTGAAGGCATTCGCAATGCCGGGGCAAAAGTTGTGAATATTGGCATCTGCCCGACACCAACTGTACAATATGCCACCTATTATCATCAGGCTCAGGGCGGGATTTCCATTACTGCCAGCCACAATCCATTACCCTGGAATGGTTTGAAATTCATTAATGAAAAGGGAGAGTTTCTGAATGGGGATGCAATGCTGGAATTGCAGGAATCCCGCAAGGAACTGGAAAAGAATCTGCCCAAAGCGCCGAAAGAATTACCGGAAATTATTGAAGATAAAGAAGCAATTGACCATCATGTGAATGATATATTAAGCATGCATTACATTAATATCGACAAGATCAAGGCCAAAAAGTTCAGGGTGGTGTTTGACGCGGTTAATGGCGGCGCCTTTGAAGCCGGTCCAAAACTTCTGGAAGCACTGGGATGCGATGTGATTGCCATTAATTGTGATGGCAAAAAGGATTTTCCCCGCACACCGGAACCAACCCGGGAAAACCTTAAAGAACTTGAAGAAGCTGTTGCCAAAAACAAGGCCGATATCGGTTTTGCTGTTGATCCTGACGGTGATCGCCTTGCCATTGTTGACAATAAGGGAAATGCGCTTTCAGAAGAATCTACCCTGGTGCTGGCAGCCAGAATGATGCTGCAACGCGTAATTTCAGTTGACAGAGAAATTGTAACCAACCTTTCCACTACTATGGCGCTCGATAAAGTTGCTGAAGAATTCAACGGAAAAGTAACCCGGACACCGGTAGGTGAAATCAATGTTGTTGAAAAGTTGCACGAAACTAATGGCGTTTTAGGCGGTGAAGGAAATGGTGGAATAATTCTGCCTTTCAGCAATAGAGGCCGTGATTCACTGGCTGGGATGGCGATTATTCTGTTTTTATTGGCATTTGAAGATAAAACAGTGGCTGAGATCATGGATACTATTCCACAATTCGTCATGGTAAAAAATAAAGTGGAAGCAGAAGTGGGTGATCTGTCGGAGGAGGTGGAAAAACTCTCTGAAATTAAACAGCCAATTGAAATTAATACCGATGATGGCATCAAACTGAGCTTTGAAAACAGTTGGGTGCACATCAGAAAATCCAATACAGAACCGATCGTCAGGGTCATCGTCGAGGCGCCTTCCAAAGAAGAAGCCAATGTTCTGGCGGGAAAATTTGTCAGTTATTTTAAATAATCGGAGTCGAAAATGGCTAATCCTGACTTTAATATAGAAATTTCTCTCGCTGATGCGGAAAAAAATATTGCCGCGATTATTGACCACACTGCTCTGAAACCGGATACTACCAGCGATGATATTATTCAAGTCTGCCGCGCAGCCGTGGAGATGAAAACCGCTTCTGTTTGTGTTAATCCCTGTTATGTAAAAACAGCCGTACAGGAACTTATTGGAAGTGGCATTCCCGTGGCAGTTGTCATCGGTTTTCCGCTGGGAGCCAATGCTACCGCTATAAAAGAAATGGAAACCGGGCAAGCCCTGGCTGATGGCGCGGAAGAATTCGATATGGTCATCAATATCGGCGCTTTGAAATCCGGAAATTATGACCGGGTAAAGCAGGATATTGCCGCGGTGGTCAAAGCCGCCGGGGGAAAAATCGTCAAAGTGATCATTGAAACAGCGCTTTTAACTGATGATGAAAAAGTTAAAGCTTGTGAACTTGCTGTTCAGGCCGGTGCCGGATTTGTGAAAACATCTACCGGTTTCAGCAAGGCCGGCGCAACAGTCGAAGATATACAGCTGATGCGAAAAACAGTTGGACAAAAAGCCGGTGTCAAGGCCAGCGGCGGTGTGCGGACTTTTTCCGATGCCATGGCTATGGTAAAGGCCGGCGCTAACAGGATTGGCGCCAGTTCGACAGTAAATATTGTCAGGCATCAGGAAGCAGATGCTATTAGTGATTATTGATATTACATAATTTTCGTTTCTGTCTTCAGGATGGAAATGAATAACCAGTGGAGACTGGTATGCCCCGAAGATCCTTTCTTCGGGGTTTTTAAAATTTTGAAAACATGATTTTTATGTATATGTTTAATCATAAGTGATTTAGGATATAAGATGAGAAAAAAGATACTGGTTGTTGATGACAATGAATCAGCGCTCAATTTATTAAAGGTTTTTCTAACTCAAAATGGTTATGAAGTAACTCTGGCCAGAGATGGTAAGGAAGCCTTTGATCTTATCCGCAAACGCCCCTTTCCTTTAGTCATCACCGATATAAAAATGCCGCGTATGGATGGCATCAAATTAATTGAAAAAATCAAAAATACCTATCCGATGATCCGGGTCATCATGATTACCGGGCATGTTAAATTCCGCTATGGGCTGTCGGCCTTTACCAACGGCGCTGAAACCATAATATTTAAACCCTTTGATTTTGATAAATTAAAACATGCCATTGAGCGTAGTTTTGAATTTTTGGATCAGTGGGAGAGAACCCTGAAAGAACTTCAGGAATTAAAAAAAGGTAAAGAGGAGATACCCGGCGGAAATGAAACGGTTCTTTTTGTCGACAATGATAAAAAGATCGTTGATTTTGCTAAGTTTAACCTGACGAAAAATGGCTACCGGTTTTTGGCGGCTGAAAATGGCAATGACGCATTGGATAGTGCCGAAAAACTGGATGGCGGTATTGACCTGCTGATCACCAGTGTAAAACTGGAGGATATGTATGGCAAGGAACTGTTTGAAGAACTAAAACGGCAATATCCGCAGCTGAAACTACTGTATCTGGTCAGTTATAAGGAGGATATCATATTTGAGGATGATGTCATGCATGAAGAAGATGATTATATCTACAGCCCTTTTACCCAAAAAGTGCTTTTGAAAGAGGTCCGGAAGAAACTGGACAAGAAATAAAAAAAGCCCCGAAAATGATTCAGGGCTTATTGGTTGCTCTATTTCTTTAGTTTATTTTTTCTTTTTTAAATCCCAGAGTTTTTGGAACAGTACTTCCAATGCGTCACCCAGTTTCGCGTCTCTGGCAGTGGTAATATCATTTTTATTATCCAGAACCACATAAGGAACCTTGTGGCCTTTGATCATAATGTATTCCGGATCATCACCTTTGAATTCTTCCCAGTCCACTTCTTTGTAAAGTTTTTCCAGTTTTTCATCAGGTAATCCATGTTCCAGAATGGAATCCGGTTTGTCAGGATTGAAGCGATTGCGGTTTTTGCGCAATGACTCCGAATAAGGTACATCAATGTAAAAAATTGCCGCCCGTTCGAGAATTTCACCGGACAGGTGCTGATAGGCTTCCTGGTATCCGCCATGCTCTGTTCCTCTGGAAAATTCTATCAAAGTAGTATATTTTTCGTGATAATTATCATTGTCCCGCAACCGTTTCTGATATTCCAGGGAAAGTCTTTCGATCAGCAGGTGCCACTGGTATTCATGCAGAAAATAACCATCGGGGGTGGAATGCATGCGGGGCTTGTTGAATATCTTTTCCAGAATGGCATCTTCTTCAAACCAGGTCCACAACATCGGAAAATCATCGATATCGTCAAATTCCGCCACATGAAAACGCTCGGTGCGTTCCCGGGCAGGAGTTTTTTTGATATAGTCGATGACTTCGGATTTACCGGAGGCCGGACGGCCATTCAGGATGATAATATCAAAGTTTTTGTTTGCCATATTTCTCTCCATCATTTATTTAATTTGCATTTCTTTTCGTTTAGCCAGGGCCGGTGGAATAGTCAGGAACAAAATAGCAAAAACGATCAGGCCCGCGCTGATAAGGCGGCTGGTGGCTGGCGCAGGTACACCTAAAAGTGTCAGCAAATAGGAAGCAAGTACGCCGGCAATAATGCTGGATGAACGGTTAACAGGAATGCAGTAGGTATTTTCATTTTTATCCAGAAAAACAAGTGTGCCGAAGACGCCGGTTCCCTGGGACAATACACCAATGGCTATTAGCGCCCACAGATAGGGCTGGTTCCAGTGATAGGTGAATCCCAATCTCACGGTTTCGGTAATTTCGCCGGTATTAAAAATTGCCAGAATTACAAGCATCAAAACAAACATTGGCGTTGCAGTCATTTGCTCTTCCACAAAGTACCGTTTGTTGGCGTCAGCACTTTCGGATTTTGCCAGCCGGCTCATAAATTGAAAGCGAATAAAATAACTGGCCAGGTAGGTGGCAATGACAATTCCCGCCAGCAGGGGAACCCGGTAACCACTGGTGTCAAAAAGACTGATCAATAATGCGAATAAGGCAAAAGACATTCCCGCATAGGCAAACCAGCGGACTTTACGTTTTGTAATCTTGTCGACAATTGGTCCGATAATCAAAACACCGCCACGCATCAGAACCATGGCAAAGACAATACTCAATCCCTCAAAGGTGTAAGCCAGGGTGGTGGTTCCAATGATCAGTGCCGTACAAACACCGGATAGAAATGTCCATTTGGTGGGATGTGGAAAACTAATTCCAAACAGGGTCGAATGTGAGGCATACCTCCACCATCCCAGGATGGAAATGGTCACGATCATTGCCAGTGTTGTCGCCAGGGCGGTTACCGGTAATATTGAAAAACCGGCCAGGCCTGTCCCCTCCAGAGAAGGTAACAACCCTTTACTCATTACTTTGGTCATAAAACTATAGGGAACATAGCAGGCAAAATAGCCAAAGGCAAAGGCCCAGATACTATATTCAGCGATTTTTTCTTTAAAACTTTTTTCCAATTTTTACTCCCTCTAATATTTTTAGCGCAAGGACTGGATTTTAACTTTTTTGGTCAATAAAAACAAGAGAAAAATTGCGTGCTTTTCAAATGCATAAAAGGTATGAAAAGCACATAACAAAATCAGGAAGATATTGCTGATTAATTGGTATATGTTTAACTTAAACAAAAGGAGAATAGACAAATGCCTGAATTATGCCGGTTTTTAGGAATAATAATTAACATGAATTACAGGGAAAAAGAGGCCCCGCATTTTCATGCTTTATATGGGGAATATGAAATTCAGGTCTTTTTAGAATCCGGAGTAGTGAATGGAAAATTCCCAAAACGTGCTTTAAACCTTGTTTTGGAATGGTATGACTTACACAAAGATGAATTAAAGAATAACTGGAAGCGAGCTTTGGAGAGAAAACCTTTATTAAAAATTAAACCTTTGGAGTAAAAATGTTTTTACATGTCACAAGAGTAAAATATTTAGAAGAATATAATTTAGAGTTGACATTTAATGATGGTGTTACCGGTATTGTTGATCTAAAAGATGAATTGTGGGGAGAAATATTTGAACCGCTTAAAGATTTAAATCTATTTAGCGAAGTAAGACTAAATAAAGATACAGGAACTATTGAGTGGCCGAATGGGGCTGATTTTGCACCTGAGTTTTTGCATGACGAAATAAAAAAACACGAACCTGCCTAAAATTTTATTTCACCAATAAACACTTCCTGAAATCCGTAAAATTCCCGGTTTCAATTTTATAGATATAAATTCCTGATGTATAGTTCTTTGCGTTCCAGATAACTTTGTGAGCGCCGGAATGCTTTTCATCATTCACCAGTTTTTCCACCAATCGTCCGGACAGGTCGTAGATGGAAATTTTGACATGGGACTTTTTCGGCAATGTATAGGCAATGGTTGTGCTGGGATTAAAGGGGTTTGGGTAGTTTTGGGAGAGGTGGAAGGTGGTTGGTTTTGGATTCTTTTCTACAGACATTCCATGTCTAATTATTTTTACAGGATGTGAAATAGAATCTATACAGTTAAAATTTTCAAAGATATACAGTTTAAACTGACAAATACCCGAGCCAAAAGGGTAGCCATCAATATTACAAACGGTATCTAGTGGAATTTCATAACACAACGTGTCCCACGATGAATAGGGTTTGATTGGCTCATACCATAATTCATAATCATATATGTTTAAAGAGTCATAAATAATAAATTTGCAACTATCTATTACTGAAAAAGTATTCATGTTATCATCCATCCTAAAAATTGTTTTGTATTCTTCACCCGAAGAAATAATAATTTCGTCAATGAGATTATTATTCTTTTTTTCTGTATAAATTAGAGGCGGTGGAAAATCAAAGGTTATGAGTAAAGTATCAAAGGAGGGATAGAAAATTCTATCATTACCATAGAAACTGTTATTTAATATCGCTGCGTATAAGTTCCTGTATGCGCCTGTGTTTGGAGTATGGAAATATATATGTCCAAGGCCAATCCCTGGTAAGAAAAGATAATCTTTTTCTTCATCATAGGCTTTAGGATTATCAAACCAAAAACTTATACAGGAGTCATAAGTAGTTGAACCAAAATCAAATTCAGAATATTTTTCAGGTGTCACTTCGAAAGTATCAATAATGTCATATTGAGGATAATATTCATAAAAGTAATAAGTCGTATCAGTGGTGAAATCTAACCAGATTTGTTCCTGGTTATTGTTATATTTCCACACTCGACCGAATTCATCTATTCTTACTGTATCATTTTTCACCTCATTAGATTTAGAGAAAAGATAATATTTGTTTCCTGAAAGTGAAATAGTATCAATTATTTTTGTTATTGGCCCATCATACCAGTTTTCATAAAAGGTTTCATAACGCCACTCATTATTGATTTGAAGTGGAAAATAATTCGAATATGATTCTTGGTTCTTCAACTTTCCAAAACCATAAGTAAAAAATAAAAGATTGATTAAACCGATTAGAATCCATTTTTGTATCATGGCTAGTTCCCCTTAAATGCCGGTGTCTTATTATTAACAGAATTTACAAATAATTTTTGAAAAATATAATCGTCACGCTCTGATTTCTATATTTAGTGGTATAGATTATAGGATTATCAAAAATAACTTGCAATAATCACATATAAATGAAAAGTTTGATCAAACTAAAATTGGAAGGACATTATGGACTGGCTGAAAACAGCAGAACCCTATAGATTAGCAGGAAAAATTGGTAAAACCCGAACGGAATTTGAGCGCGATCAGGACCGGATCATTTTTTCACTGGCCTTCAAAAAACTCAATGACAAGACCCAGGTATTTCCTATCCCGGAAAATCAAATCATACACAGCCGCATGACCCATAGCCTGGAAGCCTCGTCAGTTGGTCGATCAATCGGTCAGCAGGTGGCCGAAGCGATAGCGGTAAGCCATCCTGAAATTCTGGATTCCAATCCCGGATTTACCAAAGATATTGGGGAAATCGTGAAAACCGCCGCCCTGACACATGATATCGGCAATCCGCCATTTGGTCATTCCGGCGAGGATGCCATTTCCCACTTTTACCGGGAAAATCAGGGATTGTTGTCGGGGTTAACCGTTGCTCAGCAAGAGGATTTACTAAGATTTGAAGGAAATGCCCAGGGTTTCCGGCTGCTTTCCAATATTGATAACGGCTTAAAAGTCTGTGCCAATATTCTGGTGGCGTTTACAAAGTATCCCCGTGAATCAATCGTCACCTATACAGATGAATCGAACAGAAACCGAATAGACCAGAAAAAATACAGCGCCTTTCAGTCGGAACGACATCTTCTGAAAAAAATTGTTGAATATTTCGATTTACCGTCCCTGTCCAGCGGTTCTGTTGCAACAATTCGGCACCCGCTGGCCTACATTGTTGAAGCCGCCGATGATTTTTGCTATCTGATCATGGATATGGAAGATTCCGTGAAATTACGGATCATGTCTTATGAAGAGGTCAAAGATTTTTTTGTATCTATAATCAAAGCCGGTGAAGAAGAATATGATAGGAATTACCTGGAATGCCTGGGCAGTGAGGACGAAAAGGTTGGCTATCTGCGGGCCAAAACCATTCAGAGCCTGATCAAACAAACCACGGAGTTTTTTATTACTCATTTGGAGGCTATTACTGCCGGTGAGGTGCTCTCGCCTTTGTCCAAAAATATTGAGTCGGCCGATGTATTAAATTGCATCAAAAGAGTCTCCGCCAAACGGATTTATAATTATCGCCCTGTTATAGAAATTGAGGCTGCCGGTTTTGAAGTGCTGGGTGGCTTGCTGGAAATAATCACTGATGCGGTTTTGGAAAAATTAAACTCCAGGCGTAAAAAAGTTATTCAATTATTGCCTTCCAATATTATTACACCGGAGAGTGATCAATATGATAAATTAATGCGGATCAATGACTATGTTTCCGGTATGACGGATAATTTTGCGATCTCCATGTACAGGAAGTTAAAAGGCATATCCTTACCCAGAGTATATTGAAAAAAGAAAAGTATTTCTATTTTAATGGATAATTGATATATTTATCGTGTTACCGATAACATTTTGAGGGCGCTGAGGGAATGTTATGAAGAAAATATTTTTATTATTAGTTGGATTGATGAGTTTGAATTTTTGTAATAAAGATTATAAGTTTTCAAGTAATTTAGTAAAAGATAATATTGTCATGAGCGGGGTCCGGTCATCAGCCTATGGAATCCGTCCCTTCCCACGTCCGACAGTATGGGAAGAAAGCATCAAAGGGGTCAATAATTATTTCGATGATAATTCTATACCTTCGGCGATCTGGATTGTTGGTGTGATGGGCCGGGAATCAAAGTACTGCCGGCTGGAATTCCCGGTGGATACAAGTAAGTATAAAAATATAGAATGTTTACAATATGATAAACATGAAAAGTATTTAAGCCACTTTGATAGTATTGGGGTGAAGGTTTTCCTGCAGGTGGAACCGGCCATGGCCAATGTGGATACGCTCATTAAACTCGTTTTGGACCGTTACAGTCATCATTCCTGTGTGGTTGGCTTTGGCGTGGATGCCGAGTGGCATCAATACACTGAAAAGGAAGACTGGGGCGTTCCCATCAAAGACAGCGAAGCCGAATGCTGGGAAATAATTGTAAAAAATTATAATTCTGAATATCAACTTTTTCTGAAACATTGGGACCGGAACTGGATGCCGAAAAGCTATCGCGGCGACATTATTTTTGTCAGTGACAGCCAAATGTTCAGGGACCGGAAGCATATGATCACGGAATTTACTGAATACTGGGGGCCTTATTTCTATCCCAATACTGTCTTTTATCAGATTGGCTATCCGGCGGATAAAGACCTCTGGAATTCCCTCAATGATCCCGTCAGAGAATGGGGAATTACCCTGGCGAACGGGCATCCACAGGATATCGGTATTTTCTGGGTTGATTTTTCATTGCGGGATGCCATAGATACATTTAAAAAAACCGGGCCGTATATTATCGGCACAAAAATATACGGGCATAATGGAGATATGGAAGACTTGTTTGATGAATTAAAAACAGCGCGGATCAATACTCTTGTGGCTTCCGGAAAACTCAATTCAAATGAGGAATTTCGCAGGCTGGCTGAAAAAAATGCTATGAAACGGTTTCTTATTTTCCCCACCTTTTACGCACCGGAATATTTAAAAGATAATCCGGATCATTATGCTATTCAGAAAAATGGTGAAATTGCCAAAGAAGAGTGGGTGGAATTTGCCTGCCCGTCGCGCGAGGATTTCCGGCAATTACGGATCAATCAGTTAAAAGAAAAGGTTGCGGATACCAGCCCTGATGGCATCAGTCTTGATTTTATTCGTCATTTTGCTTTCTGGGAAAAAATTTATCCGGAAAGAACAATCGAATCCTTATCCAATACTTGTTTTTGTGAGCATTGCATGACAGCATTTCAAAAACACATCAATCGAACGATACCGGCCGAAACACCCGCTCAGTATTATCAATGGATCATGGATAATCATCAGGAACAATGGATGCAATGGAAATCTTCACTAATCACAAGTATGGTTCGGGATTTGGTTGACGTCGCACGGGAAATCCAGCCAGACATTTTAGTGAATATTCATGTGGTTCCCTGGCGGGAAAAAGATTTCGGAAATGCGCGGGAAATTGTATTAGGGCAGGACATCAGGGAACTGGCGAAATATGCGGATTATTTATCCCCCATGACTTACGCCCATATGGTGAAGCAGGAACCGGAATGGATTGCTGAAGTTGTCAGAGAAATGGCTGCCGAAACCGATTGCAAAATATTACCCAGTTTCCAGGTAGCAAAGACTTATCGGGATGATGAAATATCCATCGATACTTTCCGTGAGTATATAAAAAACGCCAGCCAGTATCCCGCAAGTGGTTTTGTCTACTGGTCCTGGGAGAGATTAACTGATGAAAAGAAGAAAATATTAATGAAGTAATTGATCATAAGCAGGTTGCGGTATTAATTCTGCAGCCTGCTTATCATTATTTACAGTGTAACTATCCTATAACCATCTTTCAGATACTTGCTCATTGACGGATGGCCGGACATATCACCTTTTAAAGGCAGGCCGGTATTTTCAACGGATTCCGCGACCCCCATTTTTTTTGAGCAGGCCAGGCAAACTTCCCGGATCAGTCCCAGTTCTCTGGCTTTTTTAAAGTGATTGGACAGAAAGTGGCTGGGTAGGCTCATTTCCGGTATCAGTTTGACAGCTTCGCCTTCGATTACTATTGCGCCTTCCATGCCCTTTTCATATAAATCAATTGCATTTAACAGCACATGAATAAAGCACATGGGATTTCCCTGAAATGCAAAAATAACAGTTTTTTGCTGGTTCATAAATACCTCCCTGGAATGATTTCTAATTTCATATACCCAATAATAAGAATCTTTTTGGTCAGGACAAAATAAAAAGGCTGCCGAAAATGGACAGCCTTAATATAAATAGAATAGATTATTAAAAATTAAGATTATTCAATAGCGCCCTGGTTTTGCAGCCATTCGCTATTCAGGTCTTCCTTAATTTTATGCATCATATTGTTTTCAAATTCTTCTTTCCGCTTGTTTTCCAGGAATTTGACGGCAACTGACGGAAACAATTCCAGTAATAATTCTTCTTTTTCTGTTTTTGCCAATTTGACATTTCCGTATTCCGGTAATTTTGGATTCTTCTGTTTTTCATAATTTGAAGTATCATAGGGAACTTCTTCCCGCGAACCGGTGATTTTTTCACGGAATTCCGGATCAATGGGTGCCGGTGTTTTGCCATATTTTCCTTTTACCAAATTTGCAAATTGTTTCGAAATTGTTGTATAAAAGGGTTCAAGACCCTTTGCCTCATCAACCACACAATTAACCGCCTGGCCGCCGACAATCTGGCTGGACGGGGTTACCAGCGGGGGACAACCGGAATCAACCCTGACTTTAGGGACATATTTCAATACTTTGTCCATGTGTTCGCTGAGTTTTAATGTCTCTAACTGGGCGATCAGATTGGAGTACATGCCGCCGGGAATTTCGGCATCCCGTACTGCTTCATTGGGCGGTGGAAAATTAAAATAGCGTTCGATTTTGTGAATTGTTTTCAGCAGGTCATTCCACTCTTTTTCACGGGCATAATCAATGGCCTGGTCTATTAGAACATTAATGCTGGAGGGAATACTGTCCTGGGCGATATTGTAATCCATGGGAATTTTTTTGCGGTTATCAAATTGCGCCAGGTCCGGCATGATTTCACCAAGTTCATGATTGATTTTGGCAACAGCATCCAAATTAACACCGGTATCTATGTCCAGTTTATCAGCGAATAACTGTACGAATTCAAAAGCGGGCGCCGCGGTTCCGCCGGCAAAATTAAGCATAACCGTATCAACAATATCAACACCATTTAATATGGATACCAAAATACTGGCCAACCCATATCCGGGAGTGGAATGGGTGTGCATATTAATGGGAACATTGATCTCTTTTGATAATTTGGCAAAGAGCCGGTCCGCAAAGGCCGGATGCATCAGGCCCGCCATATCCTTAATCGTAATAATATCCGCGCCCATTGTTTCCAGTTCTTTGGCCTTTTCCAGGTAATACTCTACAGAAAAGGTGTTTTGCGGTAGTCTTCTACCGCTGAAAAAGGATTTGATGCGTTCCATGGCAGTGAATTTCGGGTCAACAGTATAGCAGATGGCGCAGTCAACCGTACCGCCATATTGTTTAACAAAGCTGATAGTTGATTTAATATTGTCAAAATCATTCAATGCGTCAAAAATGCGCATAATGTGCAGGCCCGAGTTCAGGGCATTTTTACAAAAGCCTTCAATCACACTATCGGGATAAGGGTTGTAGCCAAAAAGATTGCGACCTCTTGAAAGGGCCGTCAGTTTGGTTTTATCACCCAACCGGTCGACGATTGATTCCAGACGATACCAGGGATCTTCATTCAGATATCGCATAACAGAATCGGGAACCGCGCCGCCCCAAACTTCCATAGCAAAAAATTTTGCGTTCTGATAATAGGGGAGCACCCGTTCGACATGGGCTTGCGTCATGCGTGTGGCAAACTGGGATTGTTGCCCGTCACGTAAAGTCAGATCACGTATTTTTATCTGTTTTTTCATCAATTTCTCCTTGAGCGTCTGAAGTCTCGGAATAATATCGTTCCATGCAATCGGGACAAATCCCGTGACTAAAATCGATATTTGACCGAATGCTGATATATGATTCGACATTTTCCCAAAAACCTTTATCATCACGCACTTTTTTGCAATGAAAGCAGATGGGAACAAGACTTCTTAACCGCTTATTTTCTTCTATTTGATGTTTTAATTTTTTGATTAATTGCTTTTGATTATCCAGCGCTCTTTTTAATTCCAGGTGAATATCGATTCTGGCCAATAACTCTTTGGTTTTGAAAGGCTTTTTTACATAATCAACAGCGCCGGCGTTTAAGCCTTGGACAATGGTGTCACTTTCTGAAAGCGAGGTGATAAAGATAATTGGTATTTCTTCCATGGCAGGGTCTTGCTGAAGTTCCAGGCAAACTTCCAGCCCGTTTTTTTTCGGCATCCTGATGTCCAGCAAAATAAGGTCCGGTCTGATTTCGTAAGCCTTTTGCAGCCCAACTTCGCCATCTTCCGCCAGTGCGACGGAAAAATAATTATCTTCGAGAATGTGTTTGAGCAGCTGCCGGTTGGTCATTTCATCATCGACAACTAGAATGGTAGGTTGATTGTTTTTTAGTACGTATTCAATATCTTTCATATCATCCCAAAATTTATTTAACCTATAAGTTACAATATTTTTAATAATAGGTAAATTAAAAAAGGGTAAAAGCAATTTCTAAAATCCGGCAAAACATTTAAATTATTATCATTCAAAAATTTCATATTTAAATATACATGAAATTTTTGTTTCATGAAAATTAATTTATGAGAATTTTGTACGGAAAGGGGAATCATGAAAGCTGCATTTCTGATGATTTTAATGGCGGGTCTCTATATCCTGGCCTATCATACTTATGGTAAGTTTTTAGGTCGAAAAATTTTCAGGCTTTCCTCTGAACGGGAGTGCCCAAGTAAAACGCTGCAGGATGATGTAGATTTTGTACCGACAAATAAATTTATTCTTTTTGGGCATCATTTTACCTCAATTGCCGGCACAGGCCCGATTGTCGGCCCGGCAATCGGTGTTATCTGGGGATGGTTACCGGCATTGATCTGGGTTTTGGTGGGATCAATTATTATGGGGGGCGTTCATGATTTTGGAGCCCTGGTGGTTTCGCTGCGAAATTGCGGTCGCAGTATTGGGGATGTGGCTTCCAAATATATCGGGCGAAGAGTTCAATTAATGTTTATGCTGATCATCATGCTTTTATTATGGATTCTCATTGCTGTATTCGGATTGGTAATTGCGGTGGTGTTTGATATTTTTCCGCAATCTGTTATTCCGGTTTTTTTGCAGATACCCATCGCGCTCTGGCTGGGACGTCAGTTTTACAAAAAGAAGTCTTCCCATTTAATATCTACAATTGTGGCATTAATATTACTCTATCTGTTTATTGGGCTTGGAACCTTTTTGCCTGTGAAATTGCCAACTATTTTGGGAATCGGGCCGGTTGGTGTCTGGACTATTATTTTGTTGATTTACGCATATATTGCCTCGATACTGCCGGTACAGGTTCTGCTTCAGCCCCGGGATTTTATCAATGCTTACCAGTTATTATTGACCATGGTTTTGCTGGCGCTGGGAGTTCTGGTCTCTAATCCGGAAATGGTTGCCCCGGTGGTTAACCGTGAACCTGTCGGCGCGCCGCCAATGTGGCCAATGCTTTTTGTCGTCATTGCCTGCGGAGCGATTTCCGGATTTCATTCTCTCGTATCCTCAGGAACCTCCTCAAAACAATGTGATAATGAAAAATCAACCACCTTTGTCGGCTACGGTGGTATGCTCACGGAAGGAATGCTGGCGGTGTTTGTGATAATTGCCTGCAGTGCCGGAATCGGACTGGGACTGAATACCAATGACGAAACTATTTTTGGTGCAGCGGCATTTCAGCATCACTATAGTAGTTGGCAGGCAGTGCAGGGAATGGGGAGTAAGATTCATGCGTTTGTCGTCGGAAGTTCCAATATGATCAGCGGATTGGGCATACCGCCCGCTGTGATCGTCACGCTGATGGGAGTGTTTATTGCTTCATTTGCGGCAACAACCCTGGATACCGCGGCCCGTCTGCAACGCTACATTATTTCAGAAAGCGCTGAAAGTCTTAATATTAAACTCTTTAAAAAGAAACATCCGGCAACAGCTTTAGCTGTGGGCAGTGCGTTGTTTCTGGCGTTTTATAATGGTACTGGCAATGGTGCGCTGATTCTCTGGCCGCTTTTTGGAACCTGTAATCAATTGCTGGCGGGGTTATCACTTTTGGTAATTACGATATATCTTATCCATAAAAAAGCAAATTATATTTTCACAATGATACCAATGATCTTTATGCTGTCAATGACCGCCTGGGCCATGCAAATTAATCTAACTGATTTTTTTCATCAGCAAAACTGGTTGTTGCTGGGTGTCGGTACCCTCGTCGTATTGCTGGAAACCTGGATGGTTATTGAGAGTCTGATATTGATACTAAAAAACAAAGATATTTCGAAAGTTGATTGAATTTATTATATTTGGCTCTGTTTTTTGTTTGAATTTTTACTGACAAGTTGTCATGTCAATTGACATAGTGCAATGATAAAAAATGACATGTTATTTGGGATGACAGAAAAATGGTATTTATCTTGCAACAGTAAAGCCTTTTGAAAAAACACCAATTTGATTAAAATAGGAGATGAGTTCGGTGGCTAAAAAAGACAAAACCAAAAAAAATAAGAACCAACAGAATAAAGATGTGATTGTAGATATTTCTTCAGATAAACCTGAAGAAGTAGAAGCAGAATTGATCAATAATGATAATTTTCTGGATGATGAAAAAGAAATTACAAAAGATAAGTCCGATAAAAAGAAAAATAAAAAAAATGCAACAGTTTCCCGGAAAAAATATGATAAACTGAAAGAGGAACTGGAAAAACACCAGCAGGCTTTTGAGGAAATGAAAGATAAATATTACCGGGCTGCTGCTGAATTTGATAATTTCAAAAAAAGAACCAATAAAGAACTCTCCATCATCCATAAATATGCCGGTGAAAAGGTACTCCGGGAAATCATACCAATATTTGATGATATGTCAAGGGCCCTGGAGAATGAACCCGAAGAGGAAAGCAAGGAGAGTACCGGCATGGCTATGATCCATAAAAAATTCAGCAATATCTTGAAAAATCTTGGTGTTGAACCGATACAGACGGTTGGTGAAGATTTTGACCCTGATCTGCATCACGCCTTGATGGTGAGGGAAGAAGAGAATATCGAACCTGATAAGGTTCTTGAAGAATTTGAAAAAGGATATATGTATAAAGATAAAGTATTAAAGCATGCAAAAGTAGTGGTGAGTAAATAGTTATGGGAAAAAATTATTATTCAATACTGGGCATTGACAAGAATGCATCCAATGATGAAATAAAAAAGGCCTACCGGAAAATGGCCCTGAAATACCATCCCGATAAAAACCCCGGAAATAAAGAAGCTGAAGATAAATTTAAAGAGGTTTCGGAGGCCTATTCTGTACTTTCGGATGAAAAAAAACGGTCAATGTATGATCAGTATGGAGAAGCCGGGCTAAAAGGCGGTCCAGCCGGTGGCGGCGCCGGTGGATATGGCGATTTCGGATTTGACCTCTCTGATGCATTGCGGACCTTTATGAATGGTTTTGGTGGTTTTGGCGGTTTTGATGATATTTTTGGCGGCGCAGCCGGTGGTGGCGGTGGTCATCGCAGCCCCAGACGTGGCGGAAACCTAAAAATAAAAGTCAAATTGACCCTTGAAGAGATTAATAAAGGCGTGGAAAAGAAAATACGGATCAAGCGTTATGATAAATGCGATAAATGTTCCGGAAAAGGACACGAACCCGGCAGTTCATTGAAAACCTGTCCCACTTGCCATGGTAATGGTGAGGTGCGGCAGGTTAGCCGTTCCTTCTTCGGTCAAGTCGTCAATGTGCAGCAGTGTTCCACCTGTAATGGCGAAGGCAAAATTCCTGAGAAACCCTGCAGCAAATGTGGCGGAAGCGGGCGACAACGGGTCAGCAAACTCGTCAACATCAAAGTTCCCGCCGGAGTTGCAACAGGAAATTATATCACGATGGGCGGCGAAGGGAATATTGGTATGCGCGGTGCCTCCTACGGTGATTTAATTGTTATGTTTGAAGAGAAGCCGCACAAATATTTTTCCAGAAATGACAATGATATATATATTGATATGCACTTGAGTCCGGCTGAGGCAGCCCTGGGTACGGAAATGAAAGTCAGTACCTTGAACGGAGCTGTAAAAATGGTAATTCCGCCGGGTACCCAGTCCGGCAAATTGTTGCGCATGAAAAATAAAGGTTTGCCTGATCCTCATGGAGGACGTAAAGGTGATCAAATTGTTCGTGTCAGAGTTGATGTACCAACAAAACTCAAAGGTAAATTACAGAAGATATACAAAGACCTCTTAAAAGCAGAAAAAGAAGAAAATATTATCGGTGAAAGATTTACAAAGATTGAGTAACTTTTTTTTGAATAACATTTTTATTTTTTGGGAAAAATGCTAAATTTAACGCGACGTGAAAAAAGTGTCATAGGATTTTTAGTTCTTTTATATATTGCCGGCTGTATCATTTATTTTGGAAGAGATTTATTATCTGAAAACAGCCCGATGACAAACAAAGATTCAATTAAGGTTGAATTTGAAAAACGGGCTGAAAAAATTGATTCCCTTTATTTTGCTGATACCACCGCAAGAAATGAGATTGATGAAGCACAGCCTTCCAAATTTCCTGTTAATATCAATATTGCTTCCAAAGAAGAGTTTATGACGATCAGGGGAATTGGACCGGTTACGGCTGATAAAATAATTGAATATCGTACCGAAAATGGAAAATTTAATTCTGTATCGGAATTAATAAACGTAAAAGGTATTGGGGATAAAACTTTAGAAAAAATTAAAGGCGAGGTTACAATTGAGTAAAAAAGTATTTGATAGTGAAAAGTATTTAGAAGATGGTCAAGTTCCTGAATATAAGCCGGGGTTGGCGAAATTTTTAAATGCTGTTGCAGTTGTTCTGGTTTTTTTACTGATATTAGTTATCTATCTTCCTACCCGTGTCTGGGATGAAGAGCAGGAAGTCCAGAAAACCGGTCGGAGAAGAATGAAAATTCTACATAAGGTCGAAGATTTTTATAACAAAATGAGCAACACTTATCAGGAAGACCCTGTGAAAGCCATTAAAATCGTCAGTGCCCTGCGCGACAGCACAAGGGCGGACAGTAACTTTTACGGCAAACAAAAATTAAGACTGGAAGGCGAAGAATACGAATTTGATGTTATTGAAAATTTTTATTCCGCCTATGACACTACCTTTGCTTTCTCATACGAGGTGCAGGATACAGTTGTTGATACATTGTATGAGGTGACCCGCTGGAATGAATCCCTGCGGGCTTTTGATACCCTCAGTGTTAATGCTTCGGCATTGCCTGATATTAATGCTGATACTGTTTTGTCCATGGAAACTGTTCCGAGACCGGCAACTTTAACTTATTATAACCGTTTTTACCTGACGGAAAAATTTGCATACAGACCATTAATCGATAAGAAATATATTGTTGAATTTGGTGAAGATAAACCGCTAACCATTAAAGATCCGATTGATTTTACCTATGAAGAGCCGCGATATGTATTCTTCACTTTCAGTGATACGTCACATGGGTTTATCAAAAAGGGAGAAACCAGCTGGTAATAAGTAATGCAATGGATTTCTATTTCAGAATACTCCATTATTTACGGATTCTGTGAAACCAATTCAAAAGACGACACTATCAGCAGGATTTACAAAAAAAATCTGGTAAATACTGGTGATAGTGTTTTTTTTGAAAAGGAAGTTAAAAGATTATTAAAGCATATTGTCAATTCTTTTGACAAGGAATCTCTGGTAGATAAGCGAGTGGCAATATCAATTCCTGTAAGCAGGACAAGATTATTTATCAAAAAAGTGGATAATGGATTGTCTGAAGATGAAATCAGTTCCATTCTCGACTGGAAAATTAAGCAAATCCTGCCGGTGGATGATAATCTGTTCGTACAACATTACCCTTTAAATAACGATGATTCTGTTAGTAACGGCCATTTTTTCTCACTGGTAATGGCACAATCACTGCGGGCGGCAGTTGTGAATACTCTGACAAAAGCAGGGTATGAACCCATGATGATGGATATATCCTTGTTTTCAGCCTATGAAGTATTACAAAAATCCTTTCCTGTCAATGCTTATAATCGATGGGGAATTTGGGAAATGGCAAAAGAGAAGGATTCGCAAAACCTGTTGATCATTGATAATGGGGCTATTGCATTTCTCAGTTTTTCATTTCTCGATAATAATGAAGTTGTTATTCATCAAAATACTGATCCCGAAAAGATAAATTCTGATTTTGTGGAAAACCTTATTTTTAAAAATTATAAAAATGTTAATTTTGATAAAATGTTTGTTTATACAAACGCCCCTAATAATGTGTTTGTTCAAGACCATATTAAATCTGAAACTCAGATGATTATCAATCCTATCCCGGTTTTATCAAATCAGAAAGTTCAGCTTGAAAAAAAATATTTATCTGATAAATATGTTGTATCCCAGTTCTCGGCAATTACAGGATTGATTGCAAGGTACAGATAGGAGTTGTTCAGTTGCTTAGAATCAACTTATTAAAAAGTGACGGGTTGCAAACCCCTGAAACCCCAATGGACCTTTCGGTATATGAAACGGAGTTTGAAGGGAAACCCAGGCCTGAACCCCTTGCCGAAGATACCGTGCAACAGATCAGCGAACTTGAGCGGGAAATTAAAGAAAAAGGTAAAACCGGGAAAAATAAGTCCCGGAAAAAAGGATCTGTTCTTAAGCCTTTTATTATGGTTTTGATCATTCTTATTATCAGCGCTTCAATTATCTATATATACAACTATACTGATTGGATGGAACGGGCGGTTACAAAAAGCACAAAACTGGTTCAGCGATTTCAAGGAGAGAAGCCGGCACAACCTGTACCGATAAATAGTGCGGTCAGGCAAAATGTCCCGACAGTCAGTACGCCGGTTGCAGCAAAAATATCGGCCCGCACTGTTCAACTCAAACTCATTAGCGAGGTTTTGGAGTTAATACCGGATAATTCTAAGATTTATGATTTCAACATAAAAAATAAAAATTTAAGTGTGATCTGTGTTGTTAAAGATATTATATCCGGAGAAAATCTGAAATATTATATTTATAATCATAAACAATCCTTTGATCCGGAATTATTTTACATTGAACAAACCGATAATAAAAAGGAATACCAGGTAACTTCCCTGTCTAAGTTACTATCTGCCGAACCATACGGCCAGGAATACAAATATAAAGATGACAGGCATCTGGCCGGCAGTATCAACAGTCTCGCATCAAATACGGGTATCACTATTGAACCATTGACAATTACAAAACGTGATCAGTCAGTTGACCGTAAAGCATTTCTCTATTTTTCAGGAAGAAAAAAGGATATTGGTAACTTTTTCAGAAAACTGGATTTCATGAATGCAAACTTGTCCTATGATGAATTAAAAATTAAACAGAGCGAGCTGGATTTGAACCGGCTGGACGTAAAACTGGGAATCACAATTTTTCCACAACAATAGCACTATGATCAGAATAATCGCAGGAAAATTCAAAGGGCATAAAATTAAAAGTGGATTGGATAGACCTGGATTTCGACCAACCAAAGACCGAGTTAAGGAAAGCCTCTTTTCCATTATTGGTAATATTAATGAATATAAAGTTTTAGATCTGTTTGCCGGTTCGGGGAGCCTGGGTTTCGAAGCGCTGTCCAGGGGAGCAAGTCAGGTTGTTTTTGTTGAGAAAAATTTTAAGCAAAGCCGGATCATTGGAGAAAATGCGGAAAAATTAAAATTAAAGGACACTTTTAAAATAATGGTGCAGCCTGCGCTGACTTTTTTAAATAAAAATGAGCAGAATTATGATTTAATACTTGCTGATCCTCCCTATGAATCTGAAGAGATTGATCAGCTTGTTGAAACTTTGACGGACAAGTTTTCCGGAGCTAAAGTTATATTGGAGACCTCCCCGGATTATCAGATTAATGAGGATTTGCTGCAGAAGATTTTGCCTGATGTTAGAATTTACGGAAATACAAAACTAATAATTTTTAAGGTATAAAAATGAAAAATGCAATTTACCCGGGAACCTTTGATCCCATTACCAACGGACACCTTGATATTTTAGCCAGGGCTGCCAAAATATTTGACCATGTTTACATTGCTGTTGCGAACAATCTTAAAAAGGAACCCATGTTTAAGACCGAAGAGCGGGTTCAATTAATTCGAGTCTGCACGCAGGAATATGAAAACGTAACGGTTGATTTTTTCAATGGTCTTGTTGTTGATTACGCAGATGCAATTAACGCTTCGGTAATTGTTCGTGGCCTGCGCGTTATCTCTGATTTTGAATTCGAATTTCAAATGGCCTTGATGAACCGCAAATTGAACAAAAATATTGATTCGGTTTACTTTATGCCCAGTGAAAAAAATTCTTATTTGAGTTCCAGTGTTGTGAAGGAAATTGCACGGTTTAAAGGTGATATCAATGACTTTGTGCCGCAAAATGTAAAAAATGCAATAGAAAAAAAATTAAGGAGATGAGAATGAAACTGATATCCACAATCAGATCAGAAGCAAAGAAAAAAAATAAAAGAATTGTGCTACCCGAAGCCCACGATGACCGTGTGCTCAAAGGGGCTGCTATTCTTTTGAAAGAAGAAATCACTCAGATCACATTGATCGGTGATCCTGAAAAAATTAGAAAACAGGCCGGCGATATAAATGTGAGTATAGAGAATGCTGAAATTATTGATCCGAAAAGATATAATGATCTTGAAGATTTTGCACAAACCTATTACGAAAAAAGAAAACATAAAGGCATGACCATAGAAAAAGCCCGCGAAATTATGGTTGAACCCACTTATTTTGGCGCGATGTTGGTTGAAAAAGGGCTGGCTGACGGATGTTTATCCGGAGCGGATACATCCACCGGAAATGTGATGCGGGCGGCCTTTCATATTTTAGGAACAGCCGAGGGGGTTAAAACCGTTTCCAGTGATTTTATTATGATCACTCCGGATGAATCAAAAATATGGAGCTTCGCTGACTGCGCCGTAATGCCTGATCCAACTGCCGAACAATTAGCCGATATTGCCATCTCAACGGCGGATACACACAGAAAAATAGTTGGTGAAGAACCGCGCGTGGCAATGCTTTCATTTTCCACGAAAGGGAGTGCGGACCATCCCAAGGCCCAAAAAGTCATTGACGCCACTAATATCGTGAAAGAGAAAAGGCCGGATTTAAATATTGACGGCGAAATGCAGGCTGACGCCGCCATCGTAGAAAAAGTTGGCGCCAAAAAAGCCCCCGGCAGCAAAGTGGCCGGTAAAGCCAATGTCCTTGTTTTTCCTGATCTTGGCGCGGCAAATATTGGCTACAAACTGGTTCAGCGAATTGCCGGTTGCGAAGCTGTGGGCCCGATCATTCAGGGATTGGCAAAACCATTAAATGATCTCTCACGAGGATGTAGTGTGGACGATATTGTCAATGTTTCTGCTATTCTTGCAAATATGTCATAAAAGAGGAGTACCTGAAAATGCCGATGTATGATTATGTTTGTAAAACCTGTGGACATGAATTTGAACATATGCAAAGTATATCCGATGATCCCCTGAAAACCTGTCCCAAGTGTAAAAAAGATCAGGTTGTTCGGAAAATTACCGGCGGTACCGGTGTGATCTTCAAAGGATCCGGTTTCTATAAAACCGATTATGCGAATAAAAAAAATGAGCCCAAGAAAGAGACTAAACCAGCGGCAAATAGTTGCTGTGGCAATGGGGCTTGTAAGCATTAATCTAGAATAAATTAAAATATGAGCGTATTGCCTTTTCAGGGTGATGCGCTTTTTTTTGTGCAATAAAAAAACTGCAGCTAAGAGGTGCCTGACTGCAGTTAAATTTTAAAGTAGGGCAAAAAAAATTATTTTTTACTTTTGTAAAGAATGGATGCCGGAATGACGACTAAATAGCCAGTTAGCAGAATTACCGGTGCTATTGACAGACTCTGTGTGCTGTTGACCTCACCGGTTCCCATTATAAAATATCCCAGAACTATCAGGAATATTCCCAGCGCAAATAATAAATAATTGGTTTTGCCTAATGTTAATTTTTCGATGAATGGCTTTTGTTCTTTTGTTTTTTCTTTCATAATCCAAATATAATTAATGTTTATCTCTTCACAAAATGAAAAATCAATTTTCACATAGTTAACACATGGCCATTGAAAATGTTTCCGATTAAAAAGTCTATTTTTAGAATTCGTATTTAATACCAAAAGTTGTCCAGCGGCCCGGCATCGGTCGGGCAAGGAAATTTTCATAATTTGTATCAAAAAGGTTGTCAATTTTCAGATGAATATTAAATTTCCCCAATGGGATTTGACTGTGGAAATCAGTGATCAGACGGCCGGCGCCCTTATCAAAAACTCTTTCTGAGTATCGGACAGCCCAGTTAATATGCAGTTGCTTTGGTAATCTTTGTGAAACATTAAACGACCAGCGTTGGGTTAAAGAATTCAACTGATTTTTCAGTTGGTATTCATCCAGTTCTTCCTGATGGTTAAAATAAGAATAATTAAAGCCCAGGGAATGTAGTGTAAAGGTATTCAGCTGGTATTTACAGGAAAATTCCAGACCTGAGGTTTTTAGTTTAGGTACGTTCATAGCGACAAAGACCACACTGGTATCGGTTCTGGCAAAATCAATCATATCTGTGATATTGCGGTGAAAGAGGGTCATGGAAGTTTGTAACTTATTCCTGGCTATCCTGCCACCCAATTCGCCACTGAGTGCTTTTTCCGGTTTCAGATGAGCATTGCCCATGTTGGCAACGCCGGAATAAAAGAGGTCCGTAAAGGAGGGCACACGAAAGGAGCGGCCGACAGAACTAAACAAACGAATAGTTTCAGTAATCTGGTAGCCGGCATCGATTCCCGGAAAAAACTGAGTACCCCAATTTTCGTAGTAATATCCGGAAATACCGGGAGAGAGGGTGAGTTTGTCTGTAATTTCAATGATGGTTTCGGCAAACAGGCCTGCTCTGGTACGATGATGATTCATTTGCATACCGGAAATATCATTATAGCCTATATCGGATCCAAAATTAATACTAAAGTGCTCTGATTCGTAGAGGCCGTTAATTTCTGTGGCAATCATGCGGGTTGTATGCTTGTTAACATATTTATATTCCGGGATCAGAAAGTGGTCATAATTCCGGCGTCCGGAAACTTTCATGGAGAGATGTCCCCATCGGGTCGGCAAGAAAGCATTAAAATTTGCAAGAAACTGCTCTGTATTTTCACGTTCCGTCGGGCTGGGCGTATAAAATTTGTTAGCGCCAAATTCCTTTTTTTGGTAGCCCAGGGAGAGGTCATATTGAACCCTATTGGTGTTTAAACCGGCCTTGTAAAAAATGTTACGCACCAGGAAATCGGTATTATCCATATAGCCATCACTGGCCTTTTCTGAAAAAGAGAGGCGATTGGTAAAATTATTGATCGGCTGAGAATAGGAAAAACCGGTATTCCTGTAGCCATATTCACCCCCGGCCAGGGAAACACTGGCATTGGCTTTTTCCGCATTTTTAGTAATTATATTGATGACTCCGCCCAGAGCATTGGGGCCGTATATTTTGGAGGCATTGCCTTTGAGTATCTCGATTTGTTTAATGTCCTCCAGGTTAACAGGAATATTCATGCTGTGGTGGGCTGTCTGTGGGTCAGAAATTTTCATACCGTCAATCAGGATCAGAGTTTGCTCCCCGGAACTTCCGCGAATACTGACGTCGCTTTGAACGCCTAAAGGCCCCCGGGTTTTAAATTCTAAATCAGTAATGTTTTGTAGCAGGTCCACAATGCTGGGGGCATTCTGTTCCTGAATATCTTCCTGGCTGATGACATTGATATTTCGCGAGGAGTTGGAAAATTCTGTCGGAATTCGCGTACCGGTAATGACCACCGGGTCAAAATCGTACCAGGAATATTTTTGCCCATGGGCTAAACTGCAAAGTAAAAACATAATTACTATGGATAGAAGACAATGTCTCTTAAGCATGTTCCGGACCTTTATTTATTATTAAAAATTGGGGAGTTGAGACCGGTTAAAAATCATGATTTAAAATAGTCTCAACAATTGGCGGTTGCTAATTTTTAAAAATTAGCATCGCAACGGGCTAAAAACTTAATTTATTAATATTACTTTTACAATGAAATCCTGATTTTTTCCGCGATATTCATGGCGGTATCCTGGTCGAATATTTCAATCCATTGGGCGTCAAGTTGATGCCGTAACCAGGTTAACTGGCGCTTGGCGTACCGGCGCGTATTCATTTTTAAATTTTCCGTCATCTCTGCCAGGGTTACCTGGCCGTCAAGGTATTGAATCACTTCCTGGTAGCCCAGGGTTTTTAACTCATCCATGGCGTCGCGATAGCGGTTATTCAGCAGGTCTTTTGTTTCTTCGATCAATCCATCTGATATCATTTGATCAACCCGCTGGTTGATGCGGGCATAGGTTTTAGCGCGGTCTCTGTGGAGGACAAACAACTGGGTAGGAAAGGCCGGGTCCGGTTGCTGGGCTTTGTAATGTTCCGAAGGAGGCTTACCGGTAAGTTTGTAAATCTCCAGCGCCCGGGTAATACGCTTGGCATCATTGATATGAATTTTTTTGGCTGTTTCCGGATCAATTTCCATTAAATGATTATAAAGAGTAACATTGCCTTTTTCCTCGATTTCATCTTGTAATTCATTGCGAATTTGTTGATCTGAGGTACTCTCTTTAAAAATGCCATGGGTAATAGCTTTGATATACATACCGCTGCCGCCGACGAAGATTGGCGTTTTGCCCCGATTAACGATTTTTCCCACTGTCTGGACGGCCAGTCTGCGATATTCCCCGGCGCTCACTTGTTTTGTGGGTTCGAAAAGGTCAATCAGGTGATGGGGTATTTCCTTTTGCTCCCGCAAAGTGGGCTTGGCTGTGCCGATATCCAGATATTTGTATAATTGCCGGGAATCAATGGAAACAATTTCGCCGTCAATCATCTTGGCCAATTCGATGGAAGCCGATGTTTTGCCGACCGCAGTGGGGCCGGTAATAATAGGAATGGTTGGGCAGATTTTCCATGTATCAGAAGTGATCTTTTCCTGCATTATTTTCTCTCAAAGCGTTTGTCTATTTCATCCAGGGTCATATTCACAATAATCGGACGTCCGTGAGGGCAGAAGTATGGATCGCGGGTTGCAAAAAGACGGTCAACCAGGTTTTGCATCTCTTCATCGCTGAGTTTATCACCGGCCTTGATGGCTGCTTTACAGGAATATGCGGCTGCCACTTTGGACTGAATGTCAGTATCTTTTTCACCATATTCCCGGTAATGATCAAGAATGTTTTTGATCACTTTGCCTTCATCCCCCCATTTCATGCCTGCCGGGACTGCTTCGACAGCAATGGTATTTTTACCAAACTCTTTGGCTCTGAATCCCAGTTTTTCCAAATAGGGGAGTATTTCCAGTAATAATGAAAAATCGTCTACCGAAAGTTCCACCACCTGGGGAAAAAGCAGTTGCTGCGCCCGCCAGTTTTCTTTTTCCATACTGTGCAACGCTTCTTCGAAGAGAATGCGCTCGTGAGCCACATGCTGGTCAATAATTACCATACCGGATTTAACCTGACTGACCAGGTATTTGTTATGAATCTGATAAACCTTAACCTGGGGTGTATAGGAGTTGATATCTTCCTGCTGCTGAAGTGCATTTCTGGAAGTGAATCGTTCCGCCCTTTCGCGCCAGGGTTCTTCAGTGTTTTTCCGGGTGAAACTAAAATTCAGACCCTCCTGATTCCCATTGCTTGTGGGTATTCTCACCCTGTTGGTTGGAAATGGCTGAAAGGGTTCCGCTTGTTTTCCGGGAGTATTATTCGCCGGTGTGAAAGCGGGGACACTGTTTTGTGGCTGATTGCCGGTATCTTTTTGTTGCGGGGATGAATCCGCTTTGGGGGAATAATAATGTTCCGGTGAAAAACTGGGAAGATCGGGAATTGAGTTTTTGATATTGGCAAGGGCATCAATAGTGGATTCTTTCAGAAACCGGTAAATCATATTCTGATCGGAAAATTTCACTTCCATTTTGCGGGGATGAACATTGACATCCACCATTTCCGGCGGTATGGTTAAGTGGATCGTATAAAATGGATATTCTCCGCGGGATAGCAAGGATGAAAACCCGGACGCAATGGCGTGGTTCATTAACCGGTCTGTAATAAAGCGGTCATTGACATAGAAAAATTGTTCACCCCGGGATGCCCTGACAAGATTGAGATTGCCAATGAATCCCCGGGCTGTAACAGGGCCGCGCTCATAATTGAAAGGAATTAGATTTTTGATATATTCTTTGGAAAAGAGATTGCCGATTCGGGATTTTAAATTTTCGCTGCGCAGGTTCAATACTTCACGGTCATTGTGAATCAACACGAATTTTACCCGTGGATAGATCATGGAAAACTTTTTGATCACGGTAACAATATGCCGGAATTCAACATCCCTGCTTTTGAGAAATTTTCTTCGTCCCGGTATGTTGAAAAAGAGATTCTTGATAGAGATTGTCGTGCCTTCCTTAGGCGTATAGGGCTCTATACTTTTAAAATTGCCGCCCTCAATATTCAGGCGGTATCCCACATCAGCTCCTTTTTCTGTACTAATGGCGCGAACACGGGCCACAGAGGCGATGGAGGCCAGGGCTTCTCCACGGAACCCCAGGGATTTAATACAAATCAGGTCTTCAGCGCTGTGTATTTTGCTGGTGGCATAGCGTTCAAAAGCCAGGAGTAAATCATCCTTGCTCATGCCTTCGCCATTGTCAACGACTTCACAGAGCGTTTTGCCGCCATTCCTGAGGATTACTATGATTTCTGAGGCGCCGGCGTCGATGGAATTTTCCACCAGTTCCTTTACCATGGAAGCGGGACGCTCCACTACTTCACCGGCGGCTATTTTGTTGGTTAATTGATCGGATAAAACTCTAATTTTGGACATATATTACTTTTCTGTTTATGAAAGTTACATGTTTATTCAATTTTGAAATATATAAAAAATTACGCAAAACAATTAGGGATTTTTTAGCAGATATTGAATGCGGCTGATTCGGTAAAACAATCAATCAGAATTCAAGGCTTATCACCATTTTTTATTCTTTACATTGTGAAAATGGCTTATATTTTTATTATATTAATGACAGTTATTCGAGGAATAATATGAAAAATATTCAACAAAAGATAGAAAACTTTATCAATTACATCAGAAAAGATATCTGGCTGGAAAGTTTAAAAGCGGTGCCGCGGACCCAGGCGATAGTGATAAAAAGTTTGCGCATTCAGGTTTTGGCTATCAAGGGTTTTATCGTGGATAAATGTATCCTGCGGGCTTCCGCCCTGACATTTTTTACCTTGTTGTCCATTGTTCCCCTGGTGGCGATGTTTTTTGCGATTGCCAAAGGCTTTGGCCTGCAGCAAATAGTAGAAAAAGAAGTCATGGAGCATTTTTCGGAAAATGAACAAATTGTTCGCTATATTGTTGATTTTTCAAATTCCCTGCTTACCAATACCAAAGGGAGTTTTATTGCCGGGCCGGGATTTATTTTGTTGATTTGGGCGGTGATCCGGCTGCTGAGCAATATAGAAATGGGCTTTAATGATATTTGGAATATTAATCAATCCCGGTCATTTGTCAGAAAATTCAGCGATTATATTTCTATCATGTTGGTAGCGCCGCTTTTAATCATATTATCCAATGGCCTTTCGATTTATATTTTTTCCAGAGTTACGGAAATAGCCGATTCCCTTCGGTTACTGGGATTTATCGGGCCGGTTCTGAAATTTTTATTGCGGTTAAGCCCTTTTGCGGTAATGTGGATGCTGTTGACTTTTGTTTATATTGTCATTCCCAACGGGAAAGTCAATTTTGCCGCCGGTTTTTACGCGGCAATTGTGGCCGGCACTTTTTTGAAAATTTTTCAATGGGGCTTTATAACTTTTCAGATCGGCGCGGCTAAGTATAATGCAATTTACGGAAGTTTTGCGGCCTTGCCTTTATTTTTGATATGGATGCAAATCAGTTGGATAATTGTTCTGTTTGGGGCGGAGGTGTCCTATGCAATACAAAATGCCGCCGATTACACCGTTGATGAGATCGGCAGTGAAATCAGTCAGTTTAGTAAAAAAGTGTTGTCCCTGTTGATTGCCTTAAAAGTTGTCCAGAATTTTGAAAATGACAATCCGCCCCTGACAGCCAATCAATTAGCCCAGTATTTGGGAACACCGGTGGGATTGATCAACCAACATGCTTATGATTTGAAAGAAGCCGGCATTATTTCTCATGTACTGCTGGAAGATGAAGAAGTTGCTTTTCAGCCGGCGGTTGACCCGGATAAATTGACAGTGGCCTATGTGGTCAGGGCATTGGAAAATACCGGCTCGGATAAATTTCACATCAAAAAAACCAAGGAACTGGAAAAACTAAAAGAAATTCTGGCAAATTTTCAGAAAAATAATTGTGAACAAGATGACAATACCCGTTTACAAGACCTGAAAATTACCGGTGAATAAATTTTTGTCATAATCTTTAATGATCAGATCGTAATATGCAGGACAACAAAAATAAAAAATCTATGAATTTTTGGTCAGCCACATCGATTGGTGTCGGTGCCATGATCGGTGCGGGGTTGTTTGCCCTGGTTAGTCTAGATTATCATAATTACTAAATTATTGGTAGAGCATTTCACTCA
>CAYYMT010000008.1:0-10766 GCA_964472715.1 uncultured bacterium
AATAGCCAGGGAATCGGGAATGGTTTCCGGGTCAAGGTTTACATTATACTTCTTATCCCGGTCTTTTGGAAAAGGATTAGCCGGTGAGTTATTATTGCTGGAAGAAATTCTCGCCGGCAAAATATTTTCTGAAAAAGAATGGCTGAAGGCGGAGTTAATTTCAAAATTATTCCAGCGGTGGTCCAATTGCAATGAATTTGTAATCACTGTCAACCAACTTTCCGGTGTATCGGTATAATTCAGCGAATAGGTTTGTTCGGTAAATCCGTAATTATTGGTGTAATTGGTTTCTTCACGTCTGATTCGACTGTAAAAATTAGAAGATTTAATTTCTGTGTTTGGCAAAGTATAGTCCAGGACTAATGCCCCACCAAGCCGATTAATAGTGCGGTATATTTCCCGTAATTGCATGGCATTGGTTTTCACCGGCGCATCGGTATTTTCCTGGGAAAAGTTAACGCCACCCAATTGTTGAGAACCGGCCAGTTTATTTTCATAATCCACCTGCCCGTATACACCAAGTAAATTTGCGACAAAGCGACGGCTACCCCCAACGGAGAGTTTATAGTCGGAATAGGTATTTCTTAAGTCATTATATCCACCCTGTGCAATGACATTAAAGGATGGTTTTTCCGGCGCTTTTCGAATTTTAAAATTGACAATACCACCGGTTGCAGTCCCTTCCTGGTTGGCCATAACTGATTTAGTCAATTCGATGCCTTCCAGCATATAGGGAGATATCATACTAAGGTCAGAACTTCTGTCCCCTTCTCCGGTTGCCGTTAAATTTACACCGTCAATCTGGACCGTTGTATATTTTGCGCCCATACCACGGATCATGACCTTGGTTCCTTCGCCACCGCTTCGTTCCAGTGAAACACCGGGAAGACGTCCGACGGCTTCGGCAGCATTGGCTTCCGGCAGTTCCTGTATCTGCTGACTGGAAACAATATTTTTTACTGTTTTGGCAGAAACCTGCTGGTTGATGGCTGACCGTTGACCGGCGGCCTGGCCGGTGACCACCACTTCCTGTCCCTCCAGGGCCAAAACATCCATTTCAACATCAATGACCCGGGTTTCACCGTCAGGAATATTCACATCAACTTTTTTTTGTTTGTAGCCGATATACCTGAAAATGACAGTATTATTCCCGGCCGGCACATTATAGAGTGTGTAAGAACCGTCGATCCCCGAGGCACTTCCAATATTAATGCCTTCAACTGTAATATTGGCGCCGGGCAATGGATCGCCGGTTTGAGCATCGGTTATTTCACCTGTGATAACAGTCGATCCAAACAGCATCGATGACACCATCAGAATTAAAATTAATTTTACTATACAATTAAAGCCTTTACTCATTTGTTCTTCCCCTTTTTCAATTTTTCCTAACAGTCTGCACAAATTAAATAAAATTGTATGACACTTCACTGTCAAAAAATTAAAAGAACGATGATTTTTTAACAGAATTAAGAATATCACCAAAAGTAAATAGTGTTGCTGATTTATAAAAAATTAAACCAATTAACTGCCTTTTGATATTTGATTCAATCCTGGCCATCATCTCCCCTATTGACCACAAACCAGGTTGAAAGATATGGCATTGATTAATAAATGATATTTTTTTGTTCTGATAAAGTTAATTTTATTCATTCAGCCAACTCCTCCTCAACCTTTCTGTACTGTTATGTACTTGTCTAGAATTTATAAATTTTTTTTAACAATGCAAGTAAAAATTTCATTCTTTTTTTAATTTTTTTTAATCTTTTAGTTTAATTTTCCGGCATAACATAATAAACTGATTGTCAGGACAATAAAACTAAAATTAGTTAGTAAATTAGATATATAAACTAACTGTTTTTGTTTTTTAACGCAGGAACACAAAAATTCCCTGTAATTTTTAGATCGAATTGCGAAAAAATACAACATAATCATTTTCCAGATATTCTTTTTTCCCATTAATAATCATATCCGCCAGTTTTTTTCCCATAGCTTCAAAATCTGTGGAGATCGTTGTTACGCCATCGCTGCAAATAATACTTTTCATCGGCGATTCATTGTGCGAGATAATACCAATATCTTTGCCAAGGCGAAAATTTTTACTCCGGGCCATCTTAATGGTCTTAACCAATTTTTTATCATCCGGAACCATGTAACACTCATTCTTTTTGACCTCAAACTCATCATCCTTGGTCATGACTTTATAATCAATATTGTAATCTGAGCAGTATTCCCGAAATCCCTCTTCCATTTCATTATCATGAGGCCTTGAAAACTCACTAATCGCTCCCTGGTAAACCGTTAGAACAAACTTATCATATTTTTTTATGCGATCATGCAACTTGACAAAACTTTCATACCACTCTTTTTTGAAATTCTGGCAAACAGAGGGATATTTTTGGCCGTATTGTTTAAAGCCCAGATCGAGAATATAAACATTTTCATCTCCCAAAAACTGATCGAACCACTGACAATATTTTTCCTCCCCTTCCAGTGGCATAATAACAAAATCAGTATATTGCCCTTTTGCTTCCAGGATCAGTTTCTTATAAAGTTCCGGATTGTAATGATGGAAATAGATGTCAACAACAGCATTTTTTCCCATACATTCGATAAAAGAATTATACATGATCTTCTTATAAGGTAAAAAGAGATCGAACAGCAGAAAAACATGATGTTCAATTTCATGGGTGGACTTTGAGACATAATAGCCTTTTCCCGGCATCGAGGTAATAATTCCCATGGTGGATAATTCTTTGTAGGACTTGATGACCGTATCCCGCGCTACGCTCAGTTCTTCGCACAAAGCATTAACTGAAGGTAACTGATCCCCCTGGTTATAAACCCTGTTCATTATATTACTCTGAACGGATTTTACAATTTGCTTGTACTTTGGAATTCTGCTGCTTGAATCAATTCTGATCACAATCGTGCCCTCACATTTTTAAATTTTGGAATTAATCTCTACCTTTGACAGGAATAATAAGATGTTAGATTTTACGGATAATATTAATTGCAAAAAACCTCCCCCTGACCTTTATATACTGTTATGTACTTGTATACAATTTAAAAATTATTTTTTAGAAATCAAGTAAAATATTCAATTTTTTATTTTTGAACAATAAAACCATCACTCACCAGTGAGAATAATCCGTCACTACTGAAATTTATAGCGTAACGTCCGGCAGCATAAGCATTCTCGAAAGTCTGATCAGACCTCCGAGTTAGAATGAGCGGGAACCAACGCTAAACTCGAAGGTTGGAGTATTGTAGAGCGAAAATCTGTTTCGCTTATTCGATTTTTGGGTCGATCCCAAAAATTGGATTATTTCCGGAATTGGTACCGGGAGTTTGTTGCATTGCCTACAGATTTTACCGAATTATGAATCTCTGTTCCAATACATCCATAGGCTTTGCAGAATATCCTTGGAACCCCGGCAAACTTCCACTCACCTGAATTTTATATTCTCCTTTTAACGGCAAAATCTCACCGGTTTCTGTTACTTTTACAAACCGTTCAGGTGCAATAGTCATCTCAACGGTTTTTGTTTTCCCTTTTTTCATTGTCAATCTGTCAAACCCTACCAGGGTATAATTGGGAATATCTTCAGCGCCGGTCAGATACACCTGCACCACTTCATCAGCATCGTATTGTCCCTCATTGGTTACCTCAAAGCGAATTTTTAAAGCCTCTCTTTGCTTAATCTTTTTCTTTTCCAGGGTTAAATCATCATAAGCAAAAGTGGAATAACTCAGCCCGTACCCAAAAGGAAACAAGGGTTCTTTTTCCATAAACCGGTAGGTCCTCCCCTCCATAGTATAGTCAGCAAAATTAGGCAAATCCTTTTCAGATTTCGGAAAAGTAATCGGCAAACGCCCGGCAGGTACTGCGTCACCAAAAATAACATCTGCTACAGCATTCCCTCCCTCTTCACCGGAATACCAGGCGAACAATACTGCGTCCGCCAATTCATAGAGTTCCTCATCAATGATCGGGCTGCCGCCAAAAAGGACAACAATAATGGGTTTATCACCATAGGCCCGCTGTTGCCGCAAGTAATCCATCTGGTTCCTTGGTAAATGGAGCGATAAACGATCGCCGCCATCAGCCGACGCAATGGCCGACCCTTCTTCCCCTTCCATCATGGAATTGATACCCATGACAGCGATGATAGCGTCAAACCGGTGTGATATATCCGTCCAGTCCGCCAGGGTTTTGCTGTACTGGTCCAGCCGAACGCCGGGACGGAATTCCACGATGGAACCGGGATGGATTTTTCCAATAACGGCCTCCAATACTGACGGCATATCGTCATTTAATCCGTAGTAATTGCCAATGAAAGGGAGGCTGGACATGGCATTATTACCCACCATATAGAGCCTTTGGATATCTTTTTTTAGCGGCAGCACATTATCATTTTTCAACAATACAATTGATTTTTGCGCCGCTTCACGGGCTAGTTGTCGATGGGCTTCACAATTTATCACATCAGTACCGATGTTTTCATAGGGATTCATGCCGGCCGGGTCGAATTTTCCCAGTCGCAATTGGATTTTCAGCCAGCGGGCCAAAGCCGAATCCACCAGGGATTCATTCAATAGCCCCCGCTCTACCGCTTCAGGAATTCCGGCAAAGGTACCACCGAGATTATAATCCAGTCCATTGTTCAGACACATGGCGGAAGCATCCACTTCTGATTCGGCCGCGTTTTGGACGGTATAAAGATTCTTGATCGCACCGCCATCGGACATAACCACACCGTCAAAGCCCCATTTGTTTCGTAAAATATCAACCAAAAAATACTCATTAGCAAAACAGGCTCTGCCATAGACTTTGTTATAAGTCGCCATGATAGTCGCCACACCGGCTTCTTTCACCAGCATTTCAAAAGCCGGCAAATAGGTTTCAAACAGATCCTTTTTGGACGGATTGGGGTCGATCACATGACGCATGGGTTCCGGTCCGCTATGCACGGCATAATGCTTGGCACAGGCAGAGATTTTTAAATATTTGTCATCATCTCCCTGCAATCCTTTCACAAACGCGACGCCCATTTTGCCGGTAAGGTAGGGGTCTTCGCCATAGGTTTCCTGGCCTCTGCCCCAGCGGGGATCGCGAAAAATATTGATGTTCGGTGAGAGCGCGTTAATGCCGATATGGTTGCCGATCTCCCCGGCAGCCTTATGCTTGGCGCGGGCTTCATCGGAAATCGCCGAGGCTACCCGAAACATCAGGTCCGTATCAAAGGTCGCCGCGAGTCCGATAGATTGGGGATACACTGTGGCCTTGCCTTTTCTGGCCACGCCGTGCAGGCATTCCACAAACCCGATTTTCGGGATCGCGGGATGGTCCACATCACCGCGCGACATTATCAGTGTCGCCTTTTCTTTTAGTGTTAATTCCTTCAACAGCGCCGCGATCCTTTCCTTATCGGATTTATCCGGATCCTGCCAGTCATAGCTGCGCGCTGATAAAACGCTAATAAAAACCAATATTACAACAAGACAAAATTTTGTTTTAAACATGATTATTCCCTCTATTTATAATTTATAGCGCAAACCTGAGCCCTAAATTCGCACTCCGCCCGTAATCCTCAATATAAGTGGCATATCCATTGTGGTTAATTTCATTCCGTTCCAGTTCGCCGGTCAGATTATTGACATTCAGAAAGGCTTCAATATTGCTGTTTATTTTTTGTTTAATGGACAAATCATAGCGATAAAAATCAGTGGAAAAGCCACGTAATTTTTCATACCAGTTATTGTTGGTAAAAATCCGGGATTTATACCGCATGGCGCCGCGAATTGAAAATCCTTTGTAATCATAGCCCAGAGTTAAATTCAATAAATGATCGGGTTGATTGATCATCGGAGCTTTATAAGTTGTATCATTAGGTGAATAATAAGTGATCAAATTATAATTTTCATCAAACTCAGCTTTTACCTCTATCCGGGTTCGCAGATATTCCGCTTCTGATTTGTTCCGGGTGTAATTAACATTCATAACCAACCCTTTCATTAAACCCGGCAGAAACCAGAAATTGGATTGCCATTCCACTTCATAGCCATAATTGTAGGCGGTATTTGGATTATTGACGGCATAGGCGGCGACCTGACGATGCATCATCCCCGGAAGTTCAAAATAAGCGGTATCCTGGATCACGGTATTCCCGGTCCAGAAAATCATGTCGGTGATCTTTTTGTGAAAAACTCCCACAGAGAACAGGCCGATTTTATCGGAATGCACAGAGAGTTGCAGGTCCAGGTTTTGTGAGAGTTCCGGTTTGAGGCGAAAATTACTCAAATTCCAGATACTTCCCTGGTTGTTGATCATCCAGCCGGGCATAATATTGTTGTAGTTAGGCCGTTGCAATGTATGAGTATATCCGGCCTTAATGGTCAGCCAGTCCACCGGATTAAAATATGTCTGGATCATGGGCAGGATAAAATCATTTTCACGGACTTTTGTCACTGTATCGACAGCAGATGGCCGCCAGTCACGTAAAATACCGAGCCGGTTCCCTCTGTATCCGGTATATTCTGTCCGGTTCGATTCATACCTGATCCCCGGAATGATCATAAACTTTGAGCCGATGCTGATCTCCGGCATGATATAGGCCGCCTGATAGTCTTCGGTTCCATGATAATCTTCATAATTGGTATTAATAAAATTAGAAAGAACCAGGTCCCAAAGAGAAATCTCCTTTTTATCCGGATCATATGTGTCCATTGCAGCGTCATGAATTCTGCGAAAAACATCCTTATCAAATACCGGGCTGAACTGATACCGGCCATCCAGAAAATCGCCGCCGTCATAATCTTCATCAAAAAGATCGATAAGCAGTAACCGCTGGTCATCGGCAAGATAGGCGTTTTTCGTCCGCTCGCTCAGTTCATCGCCAAACTTCTCATAGACGAGGTCAAGGTAATACTGACCGCTCATTGAAGCAGCCATTCGGTCATATTCCTTATTTTTGTGTTTTAGTTTAACACCGGCGCTTAACTTAACTTTTATTAAATCCGTGAGATGAAAATTATAGGCTAGGTTCAGTGCTCCGGCCAGGTCCCGTTCATTGGTTTCACTTTCCTCATGATTAATATTCCCCAGGTGCATAAAATTCACGACTTCATCCATGGAAACTACCAGGGAATCCGGTATGGTTTCCGGATCGAGATTCACATTGTATTTGGATTTTCTACCGGTCTTAAAAGGGTTAGCCGGAGAATTTCTGTTCGTCGAACTGATTCTATTTGGTAAAATATTTTCCGAATAAGAATGACTGAAAGCAGAATTAATTTCCAGATTGCGCCAGCGATGATCGATTTGCAGTGAATTGGTGATTACGGTCAACCAACTTTCCGGTGTATCATTGTAGGATATATCAAATCCCTGTTCGCTAAACCGGTAGTTGTTGGTAAAAGCGGTTTCTTCCCGGTTGATCCGGCTAAAAAAGTTTGAAGATTTGATCTCGGTATTAGGTAAGGCTAAATCCGCCACAACTGTTCCACCCAATCGTTGGACATTTCTGTAAATATCCATCAGCTGCATACTGTTGGTTCGTACCGGCGCATCCACATTTTCCTGTGAAAAAGTGACACTCCCCAGCTGCTGGGAACCGGCCTTCTTTTCTTCATAATCCAACTGCCCGTAAAGGCCAACTAAATTAGATAGAAACCGATGACTTCCCCCAATTGAAAATTTATAATCACCATATGTATTCCGAAGATCATTATATCCTCCCTGGGCAATCACATTAAAGGTTGGTTCTTGCGGGGCTTTTCTGATTTTAAAATTCACAATCCCGCCGGTGGCTGTGGCTTCCTGATCAGCAGTAATGGATTTAGTAAGTTCAATTCCTTCCAGCATATAAGGTGAGATCATACTGAGATCAGAACTTCTGTCCCCGGAGCCGGTGGCTGTCATACTGACACCGTCAATCTGGACATTGGTATATTTCGAACCCATACCACGGATCATGACTTTGGTTCCTTCACCACCACTTCGTTCCAGGGAAACACCGGGAAGGCGTCCCACCGCTTCCGCAGCATTGGCTTCGGGAAGTTCCTGAATCTGCTGGCTGGAGACAATATTTTTAACAGTTTTAGCGGTAACCTGCTGATTGATGGCCGAGCGTTGTCCCGCAGCCTGACCAGTGACCACAACTTCCTGACCTTTCAAGGCCAAAACACTCATTTCCACATCTAATACTTTGGTTTCATTATTCTGTAAATCTATTTGTATCCTTTGTTCCTGATATCCGATGTACCGAATTATGATTAAATTTTCACCCGCCGGTACATTGTAAAGTGTGTAATTGCCACTGATATCGGATGCGCTGCCAACATTTATTCCTTCAACAGTAACATTGGCGCCAGGCATGGGATCACCGGTTTGCGAGTCGCTGATAACACCGGTGATTGTACCGGCACCAAACAGGAGAGTTCCGAACAACAACAGCACCATTCCTGTAACAATTCTAATAAAATAATTAAACTTCATGGAAAAACTCCTTCTTCGTTAAAAGCCCTGATTTCAATGGTAAATTAATGCGCAAACCAATAATACAATATTTTTAAAAATAATCAAAGTGTAAAACTTACACTAATGGCTCTATTGCATCTTTTCCCTCGATAAAGCTATCAAATCTTTTGTGATTTATTTCATTCATTACTCATTTTCAAATATTCGTTGTAATGGCAAACCGGGTTCCGCCCCCACATCCCGGGGTTCACAAAACCATATCAGTTTGCCGGTTGTATTTAGTTTTTCCGGACAATTCTCCGCATCCGGATGGGTTTGCATAAATATATCCAGCATTTTATGACGTAATGCGTCCAGTTGTTGCGCATTTTCAGGCTTTTCCGAGACATCCTTGTGCTCTTTGGGATCATTACCTAAATCATATAATTTTTCAGTTACACCCACCGGACCCTCACCGGTTTTATATTGCAGGCCAAGGTCGCGCTTGCCGGTGGTGAAGACATATTTCCAATCCTGAGTGGCCACCATCGCCTTATTATCCTCCAGAAATTCTGAAAAGACATAATTTTTGCCCTTAGACTTTTCTCCAGTCAAAATTGGCAGAAAACTCTTTCCCTGAAAGGATTTTGGTGATCTGACACCAACAGCTTCGCAGATAGTGGGCGCCACGTCAATGAATTCCACCAGTGCATCGGTTTTTACATTTTTTTCAAAGCCCTGAACAATGATCGGCGCTTTTACCGATTCTTCCCACATGGTATGCTTCTCAAAACGCTTATGATCATAGAGCAAATAACCATGATCACTGATATACATCACCAGAGTATCTTTCTCTATATTTAGTTTTTTCAAGCCATCGAAGACACGACCGATACAATGGTCCATATATTCCACCGAAGACATGTACGACGCGATAATGCCCTTCTTTTCTTTATCACTGAGTCCGCGAAAAATTTCCGGAACATGCCGGTCGTCTTCCGGTGATCCTTTTGGCAATTCGATATCACTCAACTTGTATTTATTCCGGTATTCCACGGGAAATTTAAATGGCGCATGGGGTTCATGATAGGCCAGCCAGAGGAAGAAGGGTTTTTCCCGGTTGGATGTCATGAATTCTACGGCTTTGTCACTAAAAAACTTGCCTTCGGAATCCTGAAAATATTCCTGTTGCGGCAGATAAGATGAATTCCATTTATATTCCACTGTATTGCGGTTTTTGATCTGATCATGGGTTCTGATGGAATCCGGTACCGGCCTGGGTGGATTTTCTTTGCGATGATGTTGATGGTCCTGTTTGCCGATTTGATAATCAAAACCGAAATCCGGAAAACCACCGCCTTCATCATAATATTTCCACCAGATCCAGCTGTTCCAGTGAGTTTTGCCGATGATCCCGGTGGCGTATCCTTTTGATTTTAAATGCTCGGCGATGGTGTAATTTTTTGTATCATTGAATGGCGTAAACAGCAGATTCACGCCGGTGGCATGGGGATATTTCCCGGACAGCAAGGATTGACGGGAAGCGCTGCAAATCGGCGCGTTACTGTAGGCATTGGTAAAAGAAACCCCCTGGGCCGCCATTTGGTCCAGGTGTGGCGTATTGATATACAAGCCACTGAAAGCATGAATGGTCTTGTTAGCATGATCATCGCTGACAATAACCAGCACATTTTTCTTTTTCGGCGCACTGTTGAACAATGAACAGTTGCTCAGTGCAATTGTGGCTGCTGACAGTCCTGATAGTTTTAGAAAATCACGGCGTTTCATCGGTATTCCCTCTTTTTACTAAACCTTCCGAAGGTTCTGCTCATTATCGTAACAATATACACTTATAGGATTTCGTAAATTTCTCTGACCGCAGCCGGTAAATATAAATGCCACTGGCCACCTGTTCGCCAAAATCATTGTCCCCATTCCACTGTACCGTATGCAATCCCTGGGAATAAGGCTGGTTGACCAGGGTTTTCACTTTCTGTCCCAGCAGATTGTAAATATTGATCCGCACCCGCTGATTTTCCGGCAGTTGAAACCTGATTTTGGTTTCCGGATTAAAGGGATTCGGATAATTCTGATAGAGTTGGTATCCCTGGGGTACTTTTTCATCATCAATGTCAGCGATAATCGATTCATCGATCGTGCCCACCAATGTGGTAACACTTTTTCCCGGCAGCAACAAATTATCACCACGGCCACTGATACCGCGAAATTCAAAGTTCATGTTTTTCGCCGTGGTAAAAACATCATAGAAATCCCCATGGCGATCACCATTCAGATTGATGCTGATAGG
>CAYYMT010000008.1:10866-19018 GCA_964472715.1 uncultured bacterium
GCAATGACCGAAACATATCTTTTTGCATAGTAATTATTTTCCAATGTGTTAATGTACTGTTTCATCGGATAATGTTGCTGAGAAAAAACCTGCTCGGGCATATAAAATTTTGTGTTGATATTTTCTCGTTCAAAACGTTCACCAATTTTCTCCATCAATTTGGCATATTCGTAAGGACTGAGCACAGCTGAGGCGTAAGGCTCACAAAACGCCGGCTCATTCTGCGGCCCAATACCAAACAAGTCAATATTCGCTTCTTCCTGGAATAATCGATAAGCCCCCACCAGGCTTTCCGCAAACTCACCATAGTAATGGGGTTCCAGAATATTATCGGTGTCCTCATATTTTGGTGCCGATGCGTACCCATAGCCAACTGCCAGGTTGCGTTTCATCCAGGCCGGTGGCGACCAGGAGGTGAGAATAAAATTCTCCACGCCCTTTTCTTTCAATTCCATATAATAATCAAAATCGAAGGCACTTCTGTCAAAGGCCGACAAGTCCAGCACATCGGGATCATTATTGTCATTGCTCCATTCAATCTGATTGGATATGAGTCCAACCCGCATAGCGGAAGCCCCCAGGTCTCTCGTATAAAGATCGATCCAATTGTCTTTTCCTTCAAACTCAAAGGTGCCAAAACCATGAATTTCCTGGTACAGGGTGTCCCGCTCGATCACGACATCTACAGAAGCGATATTTTCCATGATCGTCACTTTAAAAGTCCGGGATTTGCTTTCGGCATTTTCAGCGCTTACGGTTGCAGTGATGATCGCTTCACCGGTTTTGTCTGTTTTAGGATTCATTTCGATGATAGCGCTGTCGCCGGAAAATTCAAGAATTTCAGGAACCGGAACAATAGATGTATCGCTGCTGGCCAGGGACAATTCCGGTGCATTATCATTTTTCAGCCCTGAACCAATATTGGTCAATTTAACCCGATGACCGTCAGTATTTTCATAATACGCCTGATTTGCAATATCACCCAAGGTACACACTGTTGGAATTGGTGGCACGATGCTATCCGGTACTGCGCTGCCAATTTTCAGATTAGAAATATATACCGTACCATTGTCCAGTGGAAAAGGCCATCCAAAGGAAGTCGCATAATTGATCAGCAGCTTCTGAATGCGCTTCACATTGATTTCTTCACCATTGTTATTATTCATACCGCCATCAGCGCGAAAATCAAAAAAGACCGTCTGCCACTGGCCGGAAGGCACGGTTTTTCGCTGACTGTGGGCATATTCAATATTTCGGTCCTCGCTGGCATCATCGCCATCATCATAAAAATAACAGTGTGTCTGACCGGAACCCACGGATTGATTTGTATTGACATTGTACATATCTTTAAAATAAATATCATAGGATAAATAGCGGTGATCATCCAGGTCCAGTTCCGGTGTAAAATACATGGCACCGCTCCAGCAGGATTTTGAGGTAAGTTCAATCTTCAACACATTGTCACGTCCCTTAAAACTGCCAAAGGTTTCGGTTTGCTCACTCTCATGCCCGATTCCCCAGTTCTGACCATCCTGCATGCGGCCGACATGGCCATTGACCGGCAGTGTGCCGACTTCCAGATTAAATCTTTTTATTACTGATTGGTTGCCATTATTATTCTCAGTACCACCATCATCAGTAATGGTCAATGTGATTTGGGTTTCACCGGCAGCAGTGGGCAAAAACAGAAATTCCGCCCGGTTTTCCCCCTGGTTATAATTAATTGTAATATTACTGTCCGGAAGTATTGCCTGATTGTCACTGGCAACACTGAAGGCCAGATATTGACTGCCGTCATCACCATCGGAAATTCCGGTAATCATAAATTGTTGATCGCCGTCATTTACATAGCCAAACTGGTCTGTTATTCGATCAACTGTTGGCGGATGATTGATATTACCGTAAGCATTAAAATAAATGGTATCCACAAAAGTATTGTTTTCCTCATAGCCATCATTCAAGGTTACCTCTACAGGAATATTGTCGGCAGTAACAAGCAGTGCAATTGAAAACAACCCGTCCTCTTCCACGAAAATCATGGAATCCGGCAGTGCTTCAACATTCAGACTTGTGTAGGTAATCGCAACCGGCTGATCAACAGTTGAATTACCGTCGTCGATTCCTGCCAATTGAAAAGAAGTGGTATCCCCCGCAATCACATTTTCTGCCGGAAAAGGCGCAAAGGAAGGCGGGTAATTGGGTTCGATCTCTACTGGTACACGAATGGAGTTTGATGTATATTCCTCATTGCCAACATTGGTAATTTCAATCGTGTCCACTCCGGCTTCTCCGGCGCTATAAGATACTCCTGTATATCCTTGTTCAACATGTAACCAAATATCCAAATTGGTGATAATTCCGGTCCTTCCGGTTAATTGTAAATCTGAGCCATGTACAAGGTCTTCAAGATTAAAGCGATTATCCGTGGAATAATTAAAAACTTTTTGATTGACAACCGCGCCAATGCCGGTAAATTTCTGCGCGTCATCCCCGGCTTTCAGAAAATCAATTTCCATTTTGGCGGACAAGGCATCCTGCGTATTACCGTTCGGTGTAAATTTAAATTTTGTAATGGCGGCAGGTATGCCGAGATTATTTTCGGAAAAATCGATTGTATAAGTGACATAGGTTTCAGACGCCAGGATTCGAACATCCCGGGTAATGTTTTGCGAATAAGCATTTAAAATATAAAAGGTCAGCAAAAAGGGAGTGTCGGTTTTCATGCGTAAATTAATGATCGGATTGGCAGAGATATCAATGGTCTCGCCAATGATGTATTCCATCCCTTCCCAGGGCCGTGAAAAGGAATTCTGAATATTCACCACCAGTGACGAATCTTTCTGTTGAAATGTATATGCCGCCGGCGCATCAAATTTATTATCGCCATCAAAATTATCGGTATAACCGGTGGTCTGAGCCATTATCAATACACAACCGGCAATCATAAGAATTCCAAAAATCCTTGCTAAATTCTTCATTTTTCCCTCTTCCTTACTTTCATTCCCTAAAACTTCAGTCTTCAATTTAATCGAAGGCTGCGCACTCCGAGATTTATTTATTAACCCTCCCCGTCTGTTATGGGCAGGTGGCATCTCCCTTTAAAGGGAGAACACATTTGACCTGGAAGACGACTTCGAATCGACAAATTCAATTCATACAAACTGTTACCAAATCGTGTCCCCCTTTGCTAAGAGCCTGTCCCGAGACTTCGGGAGGGAACAAGGGGGTTGTAAAACTAATTTAAAAGAGCAGTTTTTCTTCCTTTTAGTCACAGCCTAAACTTCAAAAATTGACAACCACATCAAACACCCCTCGTCCCTGATTGGAAAAAGTCACATATTTTGATGCCTCCACCTGTTTTATTTGATGGTCAACCGTTTTTCCATTGATCATCACCTTTTCCACTTTTTTGTCTTTCGGTAGCAATATCGAAAAAGCCTGTTCCCCGCCATTTCCGGTGACTTGCATGGTAAGATTATCACCGGTGAATTTATAATCATAGGCCACATAAGCATTGGATGCTTCCAGTTTGATTTTGGCCGAAGCCCGGTCCACATCTGCGGCTGTCCAGCGCGGCGCAATCAAAGCCTGTTCAAAAGCGGTGCTCTCATTTTTCACACCGGCCAATCCTTCCACCAGCGCATAGGTCACTGCCGCAGCGCCCCAGTTCATGGGAATGCCGCCGCTGACAATGCCCGGCACAAAATGCACCGGATAATCGGAAAGCGTCACGCCCAGCACCATCCATTTGGTCCCATTTTGGGCAGCTTCGAATTCGATATTTTTAATTATTTTATCAGGATTTGGATTGTTCAATCCATAGACACAAACGCCGACCCGGTCGGACATGGCATTTTCCCCCCGCCAGGCCACCTTGAGTTTCGGCATCTGTTTTCTTGATTCCGGAGTGGACGGATACCACCAGTTGAGGATTTTTCCACGGCCGATTTCATCGGAATATTTTGTGCCGTCTGCGTAATGCAATGTCACCCGGCCGGCATAATAATCATTATTAGCGCAATGTAAAAAATAGACTGATTTTCCCTTTTGGTTGAGATCCAGCCGGACATTTTCAGCATAGCCGTCACTATTGGAAATTCCCAACACTGCCCGTCGGTTATTTTCCGCCGGATCAATGATATCAAAAGGAATTCCCTCAAATTCCTCCTGATTTACCGGAAATTCGTGCAGGTCATTCACGCCTTCGCCGGTCCAGCCATTGACACCTTCGATGGTATTGCCATAAAAATCCGTATTGGCGATTCTGCGCAGGTCTAAGGATGTAAAACTTCGCTCCGGTTCCGTGGGCATGACACCACGATAGGTACATTCCAGAAAACCGTCAGTTTGCTTTGCCAGATTTCTCATTCTATTAAGAATATCCACGCCGTAGTCTTCAAATCCATGCTCAAAAGCACCATGGGCCAGTTCACCGGCGACGATGGAAGTCACACCGCCATTCATATAATTCCAAAGCGCGTTATGCCCGCCAAAGCCTTTCTGAAAGGGCGGATAAATAGTAAAAAATTCACCGGTGGCGGTCTTTGGCATTTCCTCACGAATTCGTTGGTAGGTTTTGATAATTGCAACAGCCTGATCATGGGTGATGTCCCGGTTCAGTGTATAAGCGTTGGAAAGTGAGACCTGCTGGCTTTCATCGACACCGAGGTCTCTTTCCACAGATGGGTCCTCAGGCACATGATGCCGATAAAAGTGCCCGTTCCAGGCCAGATCATCGATCCGTTGTTGTAATTTACGGCCGAATTCCGCCACTTCATTGCTCTCCTTATCACGGCCGGCAACCGCCAGCATTTCTGCTAAAAATTTACAGGCATTGGCCATGCCGGTATTGTCGCCATACATAATTCCAAACCGTGTGTTTTCTGTGATCTTCATGGGATCCGCCGGATTTCCCTCACCGGAAGAAATCGCCGCATCCTCACTGTTCTGGAAATCCCAGGTATCAATAGTGTAGCCCCGTTTCAAAAGATCATACTTTTCCGACCAGCGAAACTTATCCGTGCGGGAATATTCCAGGGCTTCCAGTGCCTTGTCCAGCAGTCCCATCATCCAGCGATCATCGCCGGTGGCTTTCCAGGTAAAATAAAGCCCTTCGATAAAAAGGTATTCCACATCATTCTCAACGGGAATACGGGTGAAAAGCCGTTTGTTCTGCGGCGACGTTTTGACAAAATCCCCGTAACGAAACCGCTGCACCCAGTAACTTCCCTGCTCTTCATCGTAATAATGTTTGTAATTGTCCCAGATCATGCCGTCTTCCCGCTGAGAGACCGCATAGAGATCAATCCCTGATTTTAGTTCCGGATAAAAATATTTCATACCCTTCAATGCATGCACATGATCCCGCAGCCAACTGATAAAATAGTGATAATAATTGTCCCGATACTTGACCACATTGGCCTCCCGTTCCCGTTGAATCACCATCGAAGTGTAGAGGATATCCAGTAATTCTTTATACTTTCCTGCTTCGTCGCTGATCTCTGTTTGACAATTAACAGGAATATTGATCTTATCCAGCAAATTTCCCTTTTTGTCCTTTAGCGCCAATTCCTGCACGCCGAGCGCGCCACCGAGAACAATTACCATCTCATTATTGATTTTTGAGTTGAAGTATCGGTGGTTTTCCCCGTCGTACAGTTCCAGAACACCCGGTTTACTTGTGGTTATTTTTAATTTCGATAAGGGTTCATAATAGCCGGCATCGGTTGGTTTCCCAAGGCTTAAAAATTTATTTTCATTTCCAAATCCACATATTGTAAACGCTAACAATATTATTGTAAAAAAGATTTTTCCCCGGTGCTTAATAGTGTTCATGGCTACCTCCATTTTATAGATTTATAAATTTGTTCAACTTTATCTGGAATTTTTTCTTCAGCAATGAAACCAAGGGCCGGATAGGTTTCAATTTTTTGTATTTCATCCAGGATCAATTGACGTAAATCCAATCCTTTACTGTTGAATAATTCACTATCGTCCACAAGTGTTGTATTCGGGGGGCAATTATAATAGGTGGTTTTTGGGAAATGCTTGCGCCAGGTCAGTTCCCCCCGTTTTTGCCGAACAGCAGTTGTAACCAGAAGAACGGAAAGTTCACTATCTCTCAGGTCAACTGGCGGATTCTGTGACATCAGTAATTTTTGGGAAAATTCCAGGTTTTCACCGGTATTGGTGGATTGGTCTTCAAGGAAAATATCATCATCGGGTATTTGTGGAAAATGGTCATGGATATAATCAAGAAATGCCTGAGCTTCGGGTTTCCCCAGGTCAGCAGTGCCGGCGCCAATCCCTCCGGTTAACAAAATCTTTCCGGCAAATCCCCGGTCATAAAGTTCTGCGCACCGGCGCGGCACTTTCATGTCAAAACTGCCAAACCCTACAATGATATCAGAATATTTCGGTTGCTCCTTTGCGTATAAGTAATCGAAAAGAATTTGATATGACGTAATATCCCTCACCTTGACCTCTTCATACTGTTATGTACTGGTAGAATATATTGAATGCCAAATCATTATGCAAGTGGAAATAATATTATTTTTAACTTAAAAAAAACAATCCCCTAATCCGGGGTTAAAGCTACAGAACAAATATCCTGTTTATGTGATGTTGGTAAAAGCAAAAAAAGTAATCAAATCCTAAGGTTGTTTGTTTTATCGCTCAGACAGACATTAAACGAACAGGATTGTCATTCTACAAATGGAGGTTCACAGCCTGGAACGGGGCTGACGGATTGTAGAGCGAAGGTTTGTTTCGCTTATCCGGTTTTGGGGTCAATCCCAAAAATGGGATTACTTTCGGAGTAGGAATTGTTAGTTTTTCACTTTTAATCTTTTTTACACGACTTCCTGAATATACTTCTTCTTCAGCAACCTCCAGAATACCACGGCAAAGGCAGTTAAAGGAACGGCAAGCATCATACCGAGGATCCCGCCGAGTGCGACGCCCCAAAAGAAGATTGCGAAGATGATGAGGGCCGGATGTAAACCTGTACGATTCCCCATAATTCTCGGAGTGAGAAAATAGCCTTCGATAGTCTGCACTGCACCGAATACGACCAGCACCAAGACCACCCGCAAAATACCTCCGTCAGCGCCGAAATAGGCCAGGGGCAGCGCAATGCCGAGTCCCACGATGCTTCCGAGATAGGGAATGATGTTGAGCAGCCCAAGTGTCATTCCAATAATAATACCGTAGGGAAGCCCAACCAGAACAAATCCAATGGAAAATAGTACGCCCTGGACCAAAGCGATGACGATCTGGCCACGAAAGAAGGTTAATAGGATGCCAATAAACTGATCGAACAAATAAATTACATCTTCTTTGGTTTCCTTCTTCAGAAAGGGTAAAAACTGACTAATCTGCTTGGGATCAAATGGTTTTGCTATAAGAAAGAAAGCTAAGTAAAGCGGAAGTACCGCCCAGGCGAACAATCCCGCCGCCGACTGAAACATCTGAACAATAGGATACGCCATGCGCTCCCATAAGCCACCGATTATCTTACCTACCATTTCCACGGGGTCCTCCAGCAGGTTGCCGAACTCGGACATCAGTCCGTACTTCTCCAGCAGTTCAGTGATTTGCGGCCAAAGCGACCGGCCTGTTTTAAGCATGTCATTGAGCATGGATGGCAAGTCTTCGAACAGCCGCAGCAATTGATTAGCTGCAAAAAGGCCGGCAAACCAGATAAAGACTCCCAACGGAATAAACGCGAAAAGAAAAAACAGAACCAGTCCCCAGGCCTGGGATCCGCGACAGATCTTGACCAGCCAGTTATAATAGGGTCTTAAGAGAATTGTCAGGATACCGGCTACCACAGGTGGCAGCAATACATGCTGAAAAGCGCCGACAAATCGAGCCAGTCCCCACACACTGGCGCTGAAAACCGCCAAAAGCACCAAGACCGCTCCCATCGTTATGGCAGCGGCAACCGTCGTGCGTTGCCTTGGGCCCAATTCAAGTTCTTTAAACATTATATCTTCCAGGGTAATTTCTTGTTAACGTCATCCGGATAGTTCCACCTTGTATCAATCTGCTTAATTGCAACTTTGTGCTTAAGTTTGCCAATTATTTTCCCTTTGCTTTAATTTTTTATTTTAAGTCTTAAGATAACAATAATCAATTAAAACCTAAAATA
>CAYYMT010000008.1:19118-51925 GCA_964472715.1 uncultured bacterium
TTAAATTTATGGGCTTCAAACCGGTCACTTCCCAACCACAGGTCTATTTTTATCCCGGGATCAGTTTTTTTTACGTCAGCATGTTTGATCTGCCAGCCTAATAAATCAAGCCGGGCATTTCCCAGAAGATCATGGCCGGTCATGGCACCGTAATATCCGGCAAGTTCGGGCCTTTTCTCACTATTCAGTGCCTGTTCAATTGCCGTAACCTCTTCGTCTGTGTGAGGATTATTATCAATAACAGCCAAATGGAAACCATCTTCTTCCTGATGAATAGAGATAACCATTCGGTTAGGGTGTTTATCCAAAAGGAAACTAGACATTTCACCGATTAAATGAAGAATTAAATCTTTCTTATCCATTATCTATCCTCTTTAATAAAAATCATATTTACAGCTTTTTTAACTATTGCATTGGGATCAATCGTTGTATTGCTTTTAAACCATTGGATAATGGCCACCAGCAGGGCAGCTGTCAGACCACCGGCAAAGCCATTGTTGTACAGATTAATCGCCCCATGCCATGCGCCTGTTTGGGAGACCATTATCATATGGATAAATCCTGCCAGAAGCCCCATCAGAATACCAAACTGTCCCGCTAAAGGTCCCAGGGTTGTACAAAAAAGAATCGCCAGAATGACACCGGGACTGTTCAGCGGAAGATGAAACAGCACGGCACAGATAATCACGCCGGTAATTACCGGAATTGAATTCCTCGGGTGGGTGCCGAAAGCGCCAAAGCCGATAATGGTCAGAATTCCACCGAGAACCGGCCCGTTAAAACCTGAGCCTGTCAAAACAACCATGATGCAGCCAATTATTCCAATAAGTCCGGCATTGAATAATCCCGATCCAAGACTGGCAAGGTCAAAAAAATCAGACGGCAGCCGACCGGATTGTTTTTGTATGGATATCCAGTTTATCAGGACATTTTTTTTATCAAGCATAATTCCCACCAGAATCAGCAGAACACTGACAGTTGGCATGATATAGATCAGCACCGGGTGAGACGCACTATACCAATAAGGAAGGGAAGCAAATGTGTATGCGCCGGTTTTAAAAAAGGAGGCGGCAAAAATACCAATAAAACCACAGGTGAGGCCAATATTATAAAGATTATATCCCTGGTGCAAATGGAGCATTGATATTGCAACGCCGGGAAGTATAAACCCGCTTAGCACACCTGCTCCGGCACCCAGAAACAGTGCCGTGAATGCTGGTAATTGTGACCCTCCCAGTTCAAAGGCGATAAAACTCACCAACGGACCAAGAGCAGTTCCGAAAAGTGCGATCAGCAAATACTCCTTGAACTCTCTTTTGGCAGTTTTCGCCGCCAGAAACACTCCAAATATAATGGGTAAAATGTTGACCGGGGTTTTACCGAACAAGCCGAATCCCAGCAGCGTAAGGACTGCGGCAAAGGTTGCGCCGGAAAACTTAACACCACTTATGAGGATTACCCCAATGCCAATCAAAGCGACAATTGCCCCGTTAAAAAATGCCGGCCCGATACCCTGCATTTCTACAAAGTCACTTAATAGTCGCGCCGGGCTCATCTGTAGTTTTATAAATCCATTTATACTTGGAATAACCCCATCAACGATAAAAGCGGAGCCAATAAATAGTGCACATATGGTTAACAGTAGTCTGAGAATAATATTATGATGTGATTTATTCATTTGGAAAAGTATAGGGCGTTTTCCTGAATTTTGCAAGAAAGAAAATTGCTATTTGCCACTCTCCTTGTAGGTTTCAAAAACCTGCAAGGTATTCTGTCCGGGATACGCAAAAAACCTTGCAGGTCTGGAATAACTGCAGGGTTTCACTTAATTTTTTAAACGGGAAAACTTGTAGAAAAATAATCGTTGTTAAAATATAAATTTGACTATTTATGTTAAAAGATCATCGTTCCCGGAACTCCCGGATAACAGATACGACTTCCTCTGTTTTAACCTTAGTTTTAATACTGCCGACATCCAGCGGAGATTTTGTTTGGTTTTTTATTGGGGATATTGAAAATTTCTGTCCGTCTTTTCGAATAATTTGTATTTCGCCAACATCTTTTGCCTTATCCAATACCGATGAAAATTTTTGTCTTGCTTCTGAGTATGTATAAACAATCATATCCTATATCTCCAATATTTTTATTTTTTGATCCGTTGCACATGCTGCTAATTTATTATCGAGTGTTAATAATGGCGCTCTATTATTTTTTGCGCAGATTAAAAGATAGGCATCATAGGCATATATATCTTTTCGTTTTGCAATATTAATAGTTTCTGTTAAATCAACATCCATAAATTTTATCGGAATCTGTTCATAAAGTTCTATGGCTTTTTCGGCTTCTTCAATCGTTATTCTCTTCCTTTTAAACATTGCGGAAATAGCATTCCCAATTTCCCAATGAATCGAATAAGGTGCTATTAATAAACTATTTTCAGTCAATTTAATTAATTTGTTGCGCTCAGTTTCACCTAATATAACTGCTATTATTGCTGAAGTATCGATCACAATTTTTTTCATTTACAAACTCCTACCAGTACAATTGTACAACTAAATTTAAAATATCTTTTATACAATTTCCATAGTTTTCTTAACCTGAATATTTCATGAATTCTGGAAATATTCAGACAAAGCGAATAAAATTAGCATCTTACAAAAAAACTTATTTGTAAAATTCATGTAATATTCGGATTTTTTCGAAAAATGGCGGTATTTAGAAACCAACCTAAGAATAGTCTTTTCAGCAGGTTTCCAAATATGAAATGGTTACTTTAGGTCTTTTACCAGTCATACACATATTTTTCATTTTATCACAATAAAAATCACCCATCTCCTTGTAGGTTTCAAAAACCTGCAAGGTATTCTGTCCGGGATGCGCAAAACTACAAGGTTTAGGCTAAAACTTATTATTTATTTCGTTTAAATTTGTGTTCCTTATTCGCCGTATACAGCACCGGCACAACAAAAGTGGTGATCACACCGATAAGCATACCGCCGAAGGTGGGAATTGCCATGGGCACCATGATATCCGAGCCGCGTCCCGTGGAAGTCAGCACCGGCAGCAGGGCCAGGATCGTGGTGCTGATGGTCATCATGGCCGGGCGAATTCGTCGCTTTCCGGCTTTGATCGCCAGTCGTCGAATGTCAGCAATACTTTTGGAGTCATGGTCTATGAATACCTGATCCAGGTAAGTGCTGATAATAACGCCGTCATCAGTCGCAATGCCGAAAAGCGCAAGAAATCCCACCCAGACCGAAACACTGAGATTCACCGGATGGATCTGGAACAATTCCCGCATCTCCATGCCCATAAAAGCGAAATTCATGAACCAGTCCTGCCCGTAAAACCAGAGCAGAATAAACCCACCGGACCAGCTGACAAAAACACCGGTAAAAACGATCAGGGAATGGGTCACATTTTTAAACTGCATATACAGGATCAGGAAGATCACCAGTAAAGAGAGCGGCAGGATCAGGGCCAGTTTTTTGCTGGCGCGTATCTGATTTTCATAAGAACCGGCAAAGGCATAGCTGACACCGGCCGGGACGATCAATTCTCCGTTGTCAATCCGGCTTTCGATCATGGCGGCGGCATCCTCCACCACATCCACTTCCCCGTGGCCTTTTATCTTGTCAAAGAGAACATAGCCCACCAGAAAGGTGTCTTCGCTTTTAATCACCTGCGGTCCTTTGATATAGCGGATTTCCGCCAACTGTTTGAGAGGAACTTGCCGGCCTGCTTTGGAAGGCACCGGAATATTTGCCAGGTCTTCAAAATCGTCCCGCATTTCCCGCATGAACCGCACACGAATATTGTAGCGCTCCCGGCCTTCCACAGTCTGACTGACAGGCATGCCGCCAATGGCCATTTCAATCACCTGCTGGACTTTTCCCAGTGATATGCCATATTGAGCAATGGCCCGACGGTCAATATCGATTTCCAGGTAGGGCTTTCCCACAATACGTTCAGCAAATACAGCCGCTTTGGCCACCGAGGGTACTTTTTTCAATATCTTTTCCAGTTCTAACCCAAAACTCTCTATCGTCTCTAGATTGGGGCCTTTGACCTTGATGCCCATCGGCGCGCGCATGCCGCTTTGGAGCATCACCAGCCTGGCGGAGATTGGCTGTAATCGCGGCGCCGACGTAGTGCCGGGAATGTTGGCGGCTTTCACCAATTCATCCCAGATATCCTGGTTGGTTTTGATATGATCACGCCACTGCCGGTAAGGACGGCCGGATTCATCGGGAATTAATTCGCCATCATTATTCCTGGCGAATTCACCTTCTCTGTTGATGCGGAATTTGATCCGCTCTCCGGATTCGTCGGTGATGTATTCGGATTTGTAATTGATCACAGTTTCCACCATGGAGATAGGCGCCGGATCCAGAGGTGTGTCGGCGCGGCCAATTTTTCCTACGACGGTTTTTACTTCCGGAACTGATTTCAGGGCAATGTCCAGTTTCCGCAACACATCATGGCTTTCTTCAATTCCTGCATGGGGCATCGTCGTCGGCATATAAAGGAATGACCCTTCATCCAGCGGTGGCATGAATTCCTTACCAAAACCGGGCATGGCATGGTGTAATTTAACAAAAACCTGGGTTTTCTGAATGAAATCCGGCATAAAGGAAAAAACCCGGCCAAACCCCAACCAGGCTGACGTTCCAAAAAGGATAATAATAACCGGCAATACCAGAAATTTTAGTTTGTTGTCCAAAGCCCAGCGTAAAATTCGGGGATAAAAATGCATAAATAACTGAATGGCTCCCAGCACAGCCCCGATTACAATTGCGACTAAAGTAAAATTAGCCAGTAATGAGCGGTGATGTCCCAGGGGTGCCCAGGTACTTGACAAGATCAAAGCGACCAACAGAATTAACAGCCAATTGGAAATATGCTGAACCACTTTTTTGTGTTTTTGTTTCAGATATATTTTGGCAAAGCCGAAAATTCCCGCCTGCAAAACAATCACACCTAACCACCAGGCGACCTTTATCCAGGCAACAGCACCGAAAATGAGCAGGGCCGCATTCAGAATAATTTTATTGATCCGGCTGATCTTCCGTTTCCTGAAAATCAGGGCTGCAATGGAAGGCAGCACAATTAATGCTATTAATATTGATGCAACCAATGCAAAGGTTTTGGTATAAGCCAGGGGTTTAAACAATTTTCCTTCCGCCGCTTCCATGGTAAAGACCGGTAGAAAACCGACAATGGTGGTGGCGATGGCTGTGGTGACGGCACCGGCCACCTCTTTCAGGGACAGAAATATTCGTTCATTGATATTATCCCCGGACTTCATTTTCGATAAATGTCTGAGAATGTTTTCCGTAATCACAATACCCACATCTACAATGGTTCCGATGGCAATGGCGATTCCTGACAAGGCCACAATATTGGCGTCCACATGAAATATTTTCATGGCTGAAAAAACCAGCAGAACAGTAATGGGCAGCATTGAGGTGATCAGTAATGAGGAACGGAAATTCATGATCATGACCAAAATTACAATAATTGTCACAATGATCTGGTCACGAAGGGCGCTGCTCAGGGTTCCCAGGGTTTCATAGATCAGGCCGGTGCGGTCGTAAAAGGGAACAATTTTCACCTGGGAAACAGTTCCGTCTTCCAATACTTTGGAGGGCAGCCCCGGGGTAATTTCCGCGATTTTTTCCTTCAGATTATTAATGGCTTCCAGGGGATTGAATCCATAGCGGACAACCGCCACGCCGCCGACGGCTTCCGAGCCTTCCTTGTCCAATATTCCCCGGCGCGGTGCCGGCCCCAGAGTGACATTAGCGATATCTTTGACATAAACCGGCACATCATTCCGGTAAGTGACTAAGGTGTTTTCAATATCTTCAATGCCTTCAATATAGCCCAGTCCGCGAATGAAATATTCCACCCGGTTGACTTCGATGGTACGGGCACCCACATCAATATTTGATTGTTTGATAACCGATAAAAGTTGCGCGATATCAATCTGTTTCTTTTGCAGTTCCAGGGGATCTATGTCGATTTGGTATTCTTTGACATGGCCGCCCACTGAAGCCACTTCTGAAATACCTTCCGCCGCCTGTAATCCGTATTTCACATACCAATCCTGAATCGACCTTAATTCATCCAGGTCCCAGCCACCGGTGGGATTGCCTTCTTTGTCCCGGCCCTCCAGGGTGTACCAATAGACCTGTCCCAGGGCCGTAGCATCAGGGCCAAGCACGGGTCTGGCATCATCAGGCAGCGTTTCACCACCGAGTGAATTAAGTTTTTCCAACAGCCGGCTGCGGGACCAGTAAAATTCCGCGTTTTCTTTGAAAATCACATAAATGGTTGAAAAACCAAACATGGAATAACTGCGGACGGTTTTCACTTCCGGCACACCGAGCAATGCCACGGTTAAAGGATAGGTCACCTGATTTTCCACATCCCGGGGGGATCTGCCAGGCCATTTAGTAAAGACAATCTGCTGGTTTTCTCCAATATCGGGAATGGCATCAACGGGGACCGGATTCCTGGGAATGGTTTCCAGTTGCCAGTCAAAGGGCGCCACTACAATTCCGGCGGCTATTATCACTAACAGGAAGATGAAGACAATCAGTTTATTATCTATAAAATATTTTAAAAATTTATCCAGAATATTCATTTTAGTTCCTTTAAATCTTTGCTATTGACCATTTCAAAGGTCTGAAAACATTAAAATCTCTTTCAATTGTAGGCGACAATTCGAATTATCGCCTACAGTTGTTTTGAAACTTTTGGGGGCAGCTTCATTAGTGAGGGTTTTAAAACCTCTGTAAAAGAGCAATTTTTCCCTAAAATATAAACTATTTATCACTACCAAAATTTCTTTTGATCTCTCCACAGCGCAGCATCTTAGCGCCGAAATAGGGATTGGCAATCTGATTCTCCTTTTGAAGCCAGTAGGCGCCCTTATTGCCAAAGGCCATGGGACAATAGGCTTCATTGAATTTCAAATCACCCACCTGTTCGAAACTTTTTGCCAACTCAATCAGATTATCACTGATGATTTCAAAATTAGAACGCAATTTCTCAATAGTTGTCAATTCCGGTTGATGGTTGTTCAGAATATTGTCTTTGACACTTTTCCATTTCAGCAGTTTGTCCTGAGGAAGTTCATTATGGTTCACTTCCAGATTTTCGATTATCTCGTATAATTTTCGGTAATGCATTTTGCTCATAGAAAAATCATCATTGGCCAGGGCTTCCTGCAAATTGAAGTACTCCGTATAGACAGGAATAAAAACAGCGGAATGACTAGCCGATGGCTTTTGCTTTTCGTCCTGAACACTCATCATGCTGAATTTCCCTTCCAGTTGCAGGGCGCTGTCAATTTTGAAGTTACCGGCGGTGACCACTTTTTCACCTTCTTCCAGTCCTGAGAGTACCACGTAATGTTTACCGACTTTTGGTCCCAGGGTTATTTCCCGGGCTTCAAAAGTAACCTTATCTTCTTTTTGGTGTTCTACAAAAACCACGGCGCGATTTCCGGTCAGCAACGGCGCTGAAGATGGAATCAGGAGCGGCAGGTCAGCGTAATTCACCAGTGGCGAGGAAGCTAATTCTCCGTCACTGTTAATTGGTGTATGAATTGTGGCTTTCGCAAAGAGGCCGGGCTTCAGTTGGCTGTCATGATTTTCGACCACAACCCGAACCTGTGAACTTTGAGTAGCGGGATCAAGAACCGGCTGAATAAAATCGATTTCCCCGGAGAATTCCCTGCCGGGCCGGGATTTTAGACTAAAAGTGACCGGCTGCCCCGGTTTCAGCCAGTTGATCTGGAGTTCATAAGCCTCCAGTTGCAGCCAGAGGGTTTGCAGATCGGATATTTCAAAAAGTGGTGTACCCATTTTTACATAATCACCTTCATTGACATATTTCTGGATAACTGTTCCTGAATATTTCGAATAAATGGTTACATATTCCTCGGCTTCACCGGAATTTTCAATTTCATCAATTTGGTTTTTTGTCAATCCAAAGAGTGATAATTTCTCCCTGATGGGCGCAATCATTTTACTATACGTTTGTTTATTTGTACGTTCAAATATTTGTTTCTGTTGCAGCAACTCTTCCTGGATAGCGTACAGATCGGGAGAATAGAAGTTATAGAGGGGATCACCGACTTTTACTTCTTCACCGGTGAAGTTCACATATAGTTTTTCTATTCGCCCGGCAACATCAGCGGTAACAGAGACAGTTTCCTGTTCATTCAGCGCCAATTCACCGGCCAGGCGGAGTTTTTTAATTGCCTCACCCCGCTTGACTGTAGTGGTTTGAATTTCCGCCAGTTTTATCGCTGATTCAGAAAAAGATATCTGGTACTCATTCTCCTCACCTTCCGATTGTTCCAGGGGAATCAGGTCCATGAAACAGATCGGACATTGTCCCGGCTCTTCCATTTTGATCTGCGGATGCATGGAACAGGTCCACAATTGTGTTTCTTCATGGTCGTGGGCAATCTGCTCTTCCTGCTGGTTCGCCGGCGCTCTTTTATCACCAGAATTACCGATAAAATATCCAATGGTGAAAATCACCACGATTGATATTATATGCCATTTATATTTTGATAGAAATTTCATTGTACTGCACTCCCTGTCAATTTCGTTATTTTAGCATTGGTTACTTTATAATTAGTCAGAATTTCTGCTTGTTTGAGTTGATACCCAAGCAAATCACGCTGATCTTCAATCAGTTTGTAAATATCGGTTTTTCCTGTTTTGAGTTCAGCAGTCCTGATTTCCAGGCTTGCTTTTGTCATCGGAATTATCTGCCTGGTATACATCTTATACTTTCCCGACATATCTTCAAGGGATATGATGAGATTTTCCAACTCTGCCAGAACCCGTTTTTGCAATTCTGTTTCCAGGTCTTTTGCACTTTGCTGCCGATAGTTTGCCGCATTGATACTTTTCTTAATTTTTCGCCACTGCAGGGGCAATTCCAGTGAAAGCATAAACACCAGCGGATCTTTGCCACTTTCATTGACCTTGGCCCCACCGGGCTGATATTTATCACCGGTAAGAATATAATCGACCCCAACACCGGCATCGGGAATCAGGTTCTGGCTTGCCCGTTTATTCATTAATTGCGCGATCTGTTTTTTCAATCGCACTGTTTGTAAGTCCGGATTATTTGACAGAACCAATTCCTGCAGATTGTTAAAATCCTTTTCCTTAAGTTGCCATTCCATTTCGGTCTTTACCGGTTCCAGGGTATCAACTTCCAGAACAGACTTTAACGAAACCATCAATTGCCGGTATTCCCTTTCCAGGGAGGTAATCGCTTCTTCCTGCCGCGCAATTTCCTGGCGAACTTTGATTATGTCGGCATAGGACCTGGTGCTGTTTTGATATTTTGCTCTGAGAATTTCCGACCATTGTCCGGTTAATTCCAGGGTTTCTTTTGTGATGGACAATTGCTCCCGGTTCAGTGCTATTTTATACAGTAGTTCCTGAATCTGGTAGGTCAGATCATCGATTGCCTGCCGGTATTTCACCCAGGCTATCTCCGCCTGATGAACTTGTATTTTGCGGGCAGTTGACAATTTTCCAAACCAGGGAAGTTTCTGAAACAACCCGATCTTGTATTCCTGTGGGCCGACGGCTGTCTCCACATTTTCAATAAAGACCCCAAAACTTAATTTTGGGTCAGGCAATTTTGTTGAAACGTCAATCTGTTCCACTTCAGCCTGCCACTGATTTTTAATTGATTTTAGTTGTGAATTGTTATTGACGGCAATTTCAATATAGTTTTGAATCTGATGTTCTGAAGCACTTGTCAGTGAATAAACGACAAGCAGAAAAACCGTCACGCTGAATATAAAGTTTCTCATTAACTTTTAACTCCTAATAAAAATGATAATATCCGACACAATAATACACTTTACCTTTTTATGATTTGTGATTAAAAATCTGTAAAAAAGGTGTGAGCCACATCGAAACATGGCTCACGGTAACATTATTGGTCTTCTAAATAAGCAGAGGAGTGTTAGTATAAGTTGAAGGAGTTTTTAATATAGGATGTGATTTATAGAAATCAGTAATTCTGTGAAATTCCGGAAATTGAAGAATATCTTTGTGAAGATCATTTACAGCGGTGTCTGCTAAAAATTTTTCTTCATTGGAATTGAATAATGGAATCAGGATTACAACATGCGTAGTGCCACAGGCGATTGTCATTTCGCATTCATTATCTACTTTGCACCGGCACTCGGTTGGGCAGCAACTTTTTTCATCAGCCACAGCAAAATCTACCAGAACAACAAGATTTGAAAAGAAGATAAACCCTGTTAATAAGAGTGTAATAAAAGATTTTGTATATTTCTTTTTTAATTTCATACGTATATGATAGGGATTAAAAATCAGAGTTACAAGTAATAACTAATTTTTTATTTATAAACTAAAAAACCTTCTGTTAAATGAGGAGCAGAAGGTTTCTATTTCATTGATTTTATTTTTAGTCTATTATTTGATCGCTTTCACCCGCTTCTCTACATAAGGTGAATTCAATAGATGCAGAGCGCCGACATAGTCCATAGTGAATTCGATAAAATCCCCCAGTTTATACCGGTTTTTATTATTCTTGAGGTCCATGACAATCATGTCAGAACTGGCGCCAACAATTTCAATGGAATCATCGGTGGGAAAGATGTGATCTCTGTCAGTATCCAACAAGCCCAGATCAACAATGGCCCGGTAACTGGTCTCACCCACTTTTTTGCGGGGAAACTGAAAGGACTCACCTTCGACATTTGAGCCCATTTTTCCGTCAGGCACCACAGGTTTCTCAGCCAACTCAATAATCTCCGCACGCAGGGTAAAAATATCTTTGGCCATGCCTTTAATATGTTCATCATGATACAGATCCGTACCCATAAAAAGCGTTTCACCAACCCGGAAATGATTAATACCTTCGGGAAGTGTGTTGTTTCTGATCATTGGTATCACTACAGAACTGCCGGCAGAAATGAATTCTATATCATAATCGAATTTTTCTTTGATCAGTTCTTTGTAAAGGATTAATTGCATCATCTTATCTACTGACGGCAACACGCCATAGAGACAGGAAAAATTAGCGGCAATTCCCAGTACCTTAATATTAGGTAGTTTCAGGACCTCTTCAAAAACATCAAGAAATTCATCCCGCATCACTCCTTCCCGGAGTTCTCCCAACTCCAGCATAATGAAAATCTTATGGGTGCGGTTTTGTTTTTTGGCTTCCGCCGAAAGGGCGCGAATGGTTTTTAATTCCGTATTAAAACTAACATCAGCGCAGCGCACCACTTCAGGAATTGAACTCAACGCCGGGGGCTTGATAAAAATGGGTTTCAGCCGTTCGCTTTCCTGTTCCTTGATCCGTTTCAGGTTTTCCAGCCGGGAATCGCTGACTTCAGTTATCCCCAGTTCTTCCAGAACATTAATATAAAGCGGGTGTCCGCAGAGAAGTTTGGTGACCACGGACCACTCGATATTATTCTCCCGGAACATTTTCTGCAGAAATTTAAAATTATGCTCCAGTTTGTTCCGGTCCAGTTCCATATACGCCATAGCTGACACCTATTTATTTTTATATCTCATCTCGAGATATTTGTTTATATAACCCACTTTTTCATATAGAAATCTGGCCGGATTGTCCGGTTCCACATGAAGTTTTAAATCACCTTCGGCAATTTCCGCGGTTTTATGCATTAATGTTTTGCCTAATCCCTGACCTCGCATATCACGATGGGTTGCTATATAAACCAGAATATTCTCAGGAATATATCCTCCCATACCGGTTTTATTGACAACCACAGCACCAACGATCTGCTCATCTTTGGTCATTTTAAGAATAAATCCGCCCGGCTTGCCATCTTCAGCAAGGGCATAGTTTACAGATTTCATTATATCTTCACGGGGATCTCCAAATTGTTCCAGCATATCATGTAAAAAATCCACTATGGCATCTTTTTCTTTTTGACTGGGTTTAGAATCTTTGGTAAAAATTTTAATATTCTCGCTCATATCAATCCTTTCTTTTATTAAATAAAGTTGATAAGTAAAAATTAAAATAAATTTTCGTTTAACTAAAAAAAGTTCAGGAATGTTGCAGATAGTGATGATTGCAGATATAAATAAAAGTTTATATTCTTGTAAATGTATAAAATACGGCACTCTTTAGCTAATTATAAAATCGTTATAAGTTACACCTTTTTGTATAAAAAATCCAGTGATTTTTAAAACAATCATTCTTAACATATTTATATTTGGAAACTTAGACCAATCCTAAAGGCAGGATCAAATAAACTATATATCCATACGTTTATTTATATATTCTGATGTTCTTGCCGCGCCATCAATAATAATGATCCTTCGGGAACGCCAATATCCCGGGCAATTACACGGCATTTTGCTTTGAGCATAAAAAAGATCGGATAGGAAGTGTCGGACAAAGCCTCATAATTCCCTTGTCCTTTACTGATCACCAGATCGGCATCACCCAGTTTATCCAAAAATTCCGGCGCGCAGTCATTAATGACATTTCCGGGGGCGCTGGTACCGGAGGACATGATATCCGCGACAGTATTCAAACCGACAATTTCAGCTTCGGCCCGTGTGATGTCATTCAGAATCGGTTCACCGCGCACCACAAAGGTCACCGGCTTGTTGATCTGTTCTATAAACAGCCGGTCAAAAACCGCTTCAGCGGAATTGTCTCCGATATAATAAATATTCCTGGCCTGCGCCAGTTTTTTAACAAACAGGTCAAAATCATTGATTGTGAGATCGCGTTCCACGGAATGCAGGATTTCCCTTTCAATATTTACGGTTTCATAAATGCCGAAATCAATAACATTGCCGGCAATCGCCATGCGGGCCGCCTCAAAAAGGGGATTGTCATTAGATTCAATAATTTCCCGCATATGGGGGAGCAGTACCCGGGCCTTTTTTATATTTTCCTGTTTGATGGTTTTATAAGGATCCACCACACCGGTTAAAGACTTGATCTTGTCGTAGATGATTTTGGCGATTTCCGGCGGACTGGCATCCATGGGGATAGCGGGGATGAGTTCGCCGGCCATATCCAGAATCTTTTTCACTTGTTCGTCATCATCGGTAGAAATTTTACCAACCCGTAAGGCCTGTTTCATAAAACAGGGAATACAATCAAGATATGTTTTCATTCGCTCCTCTTTATATGATAGATTCTAATAAAATTGCCAGGCTGCCTATAATAATTCCAAAAATAAAATTGATAGCTTTGACAGAGAAAAAATTCTTTCGGGACTCAGCAAGTAAGGGAAGCATACCGTGGCCATCCTGAACAACCGAACTGGCCAGCAGGACGGAAAAAGGAATCATTCCCTGGGCAAAAAAGGTCACAAAAACCAGGTGCGGGCCAGACTCGGGAATCAATCCCACCAGGCAGGCGAGAACCATTACCATAAAGGTATTGGCTTCCAGCCATGGTGCAATATTTAAGTGGTCAATCATAAAATGAGCTACAATGATCGCCCCAAATGTCCAACCGATGATTTGCGGCAAATGCTTTTTGACAATATGTCCCCATAAATGGTCTTCCAGAAAATGATCGGGAACAGTGACCACGATAAAAAGCGAAGCCAGATTGAGTACCAAAAATGTGATCCGTTTCCAGTCCCATTCCTGCAGGTCGTGGGTGCCGACAAATATGACGCCCATTACAAAAAACACCAGTATCAATAAAATTATTCGCTGTATACTTAATTTTTTGAAATTTGTCACGACCCGGCGGAGCTTGAAACAGCCGCATTCCTGTTCTTCCTCATGGAGAACGAATTTTTTAGTGCCCGGCGCAAAATTAAAGAATTTATCAATGAACCAGCCGGCAAAAATACCAATCACCAGGAGCGCGGGAAATAAATAGAGGATGGTTCCGGGGATCATCCCCATCATAATAAAAGCTTCATCCCCGGCAGTGGCGATCATGGTCGTTACCAAAGCGCCAAAACTCAAAATACCGTGAGAATAGAGAGCCACAACAGTGAAAGAGCCCAGGCAGCCGGGGATAACACCGAATACTCCCGCCAATAAATACTGACGCCACTTCCCCGCCTGAATTTTTGAGTGGAACAATCCGCGGGTTTGGATATTCACATATTCAATTATTAACATCATAACAAAGACAAAACTGGAAATCATGACCGTATGATCTATCGAGTGTTCCAGTATGTGCATCAAAGAACCTTTATCCATGCTTACCTCTGCTTATATATAAAATTTGAGGGGTTTTTCACCGGTTATTACCTTATGCGCCATCTTATCGCTGATTATTAAAAAAGCCGATAGTGAGCACTATCGGCTTAATCTTTTTTGATTAAAGATATTGCTTTATGCCGGGCTAATAGCTTCCACCGGGCAAACATCGGCACAAATACCACAATCTGTGCAAACATCGGGATCAATTGAATACTTAGTATCCCCTTCACTAATAGCTTCTACCGGACATTCGTCAATACATGCGCCGCAAGTTGTACAATCATCATTAATTACATAAGCCATTTTGTTCTCCTTTTTCTAAAACTATACAAATAAATGTAATCTCTAAAAACCAGTGTTAAGTTAGTAGAGATTTTATCTATCATCAAGAGGTAATTGTAAATTTTTTATAATTCCGGAGTGGGAATTTCAGGAAAGTCCGGTATAAACCTGTTTTGCCGGTAAATAACCCGCTTATCTTTCCACTTACCGGATCGAAACCGCATATAAAAAGCTATGCCCAGAACAATAATATAAGCAGTAATAAAACTCCAGCCAAAATAAATACCAAGTTTATAAATATTTAAACATATATATGTAGGTATGATCATGATTATCAGTGAACTTAAACCGATGACTTTCATGGTATAAGAGGTGTCACCCGCTCCCTTTAAACAACCGGCCAGAACCAAATTGATAACATCGAAAAGGGAATATACAGCCGTGAAACGCAAAATGATCACCAGCATTCGGTAAACACTGTCAAACTCCGGCCCGTTCCGGGAAACATTAAACAGTGAAATTAAAAAATCAGGAAAAAAGAAAAAAATAATAACAAATGGAAAAATCCAGAAATATGCCAATTGAATGCCGCGGATACTGATCTGCCGCGCATAGTCAGGCTCGTCATTCCCTAAAAATTGTCCCACCAAAATTGAAACCGACATACTGATCCCCAGCAACGGCATAAAAACCAGATTATTGATATTCAAGGCGATGTTGGAAGCCACTAATTCCGCTTTACCCAACCTGCCGGCGATCATGATAAAAACAGAAAAGCCGGCAATATCCAGGAAAAACTGTATGCCATTGGGGAATCCGTATTTTAATAATTGCCTGAACAATATCCAGTCAAATTTGTAATTCCGCAGGGTTTTATAGCGTTGATCATTGACCGGCCGGTACAAACACACAGCATAAATCAGCATGGCAACACCATAGGCAATCAAAGTGGCCAGCGCCGCCCCGCGAATACCCATTTCAGAAAAGCCAAAATTGCCAAAAATCAGCAGATAATCCAGCAAAATATTCAAAACCGTCGCAATCACATTAATAATCATGATGATGCGGGTTTTTCCCTGGCCGGAATAAAACCCTGATGCGGCGGAAGTAAAAATCATCGGAAAAGTAGCCAGAACCATTATTCGAAAATAAATAATTTCGTTTTGAATGATCTTTTCATCATGTCCGATAAATCGAAAAATTTCATCGGCAAAGGGATAGGTCAGAGCCATTAGGCCACTGCTGAAAATCGCCACATAAACCCCCTGCCAGATAATCGCGCCAAATTTCCCTTGCTCCCCGGCGCCATGATACTGGGCCACAAAGACATTAACATAGCCGGCGATTCCCATAAACAAACAAATACTGTTAAAATGCAGCATCCCGGCCGGCATTGCCGCGGCAATGGCTTCGGCGCTGTACCAGGTCAAAAACATGCGATCCACAAAATGTTGGATTGTCCATGCAATTGTACTGATGATGACCGGAATCGCAACTGTCAGCAGGTCTTTGAAACCGGCTTTTTCGTGCCAGTATTTTTGGATTGTTTTCACACTTTATGTCTTTCTTTCAGCAGCCTGTTGTCCTATCTATCAAAATGGAACTTAATAAAAAAAATACCTTTAATAAAAAGGAAAGATTTTTTTATCTTATAGGATATTGAAAATTTGCTTTTAATTACATAAAAAAAACAATTTGGAAAGAAATCAGAAAACATTGCCAATAACAAAATTAAAATACATTATCAGGAAAATTTTTAAACGGGACCGGCAGCAACAAGTCTATTATTTTCGACCGCCAGGACGACGAACCAAAAAACTGAACATCCTTCTTTTTATAATTACGATCATCACAACCATATTCGCCGGAACACTGCTGGAAAATAAAAATCCTTTCACCGACCCATTGGCATTAATTCACGGCCTGCCCTTTTCCTTTACACTATTATTAATATTAGGTAGTCATGAAATGGGCCATTACCTGGCAGCCCGCCGGCACAAAGTCGATGTATCACTTCCCTATTTTATTCCGGCGCCGACAATAATCGGTACCTTTGGGGCGGTCATCAAAATGCGGTCGCCGATCCGTGACAAGAAGGCCCTGATTGAAATCGGCGCGGCCGGACCCATCGCCGGCTTTTTCGTGGCGATTCCGGCTTATGTGATCGGTTTGCTAAAATCAGATATTCTACCGGTAACCAAAAGTGAAGGCAGTATTATTCTGGGTGATTCCCTGGTCACTAAATTTCTGGCTGATCTGGTCTATCCCAATATACCGGCAGGCCAGGAATTATTTATCAGCTCCATTGGGTTCGCGGCCTGGATCGGCTTCATTGTTACCATGCTGAACCTGCTTCCCATCGGGCAGTTGGATGGCGGTCATATTCTCTATGCCATCACCGGAAATACTCACAAGAAGATCGGCTATTTCGCCCTGATTGCCATTACCACCCTGGGTATTGTACTGACCCTTGCCGGCACGCCCAGTTACAACTGGATTCTCTGGGCGGCCCTGGTTTTTTTCTTTATCCGCGTCAAACATCCGCCGGTTTATAATAGTCACCTGCCGGTGCCCTGGCAGCATAAATTAATTTGTCTGTTCTCTTTAATCATTTTTATCCTTACATTTATACCCGTTCCATTCAGGTTTTAAAACAAACAGGTAATCCATGCAATTCAAAATACTCCAAAAAGAAACTTCATTCATCTTTCTGATACCGGCATTAATAACGGCTTATCTGCTGATCATCAGTCTTTATATTATATTTTCCGATCCGGTCACGATTAACGAAACAAATTCACAATTAAAAATTCCCGGTGGCGCCACCCTCCGGCAGATTGCAGAAATTCTGGAAAACCAGGATATCATTGTCAACAAAAACTATTTTATCCTGCTAGCAAAACTTAAATTTGACCAGCGGCAGCTACGCTCCGGCTACTATGATATCAGCCGGATAAAAACCAGCAACCAACTGATCAATCTGCTTAAAACCGGGCAGAATCTGTCCACCCGCGTCACCATTCCCGAAGGAGCAACCATTCGCGATATTGCCAATATTATCACTCAAAAGATCAATATTGATAAAAACCGGTTTATTGCTTTAACTGCGGATACAGCTTTTATTAAAGGGTTTGGACTGGATGTTCCCTCCCTGGAAGGCTATCTCTTTCCGGACACCTATTTCTTTTATAAAAATGATCAGGAAAAATCGATTATCTTTAAGATGGTCAGTAACTTTCATCAAAAGTGGCTGCGCATTACTCAGAATATTCCAAACAAGGCTGGAAAAAGTCAGCATGAAATATTAACTTTGGCTTCGCTTATTGAAGGTGAGTGTATTTTGGATGAGGAAAGGCCCATTGTATCTTCGCTCTATCAGAACCGGCTGCGGCAGGGAATCAAATTGGAGGCAGACCCGACAATTCAGTATATTATTTCCAACCCGCCCCGACGACTACTGACAAAAGACCTGAAGATCGATTCCCCTTACAATACTTATTTGTATAAGGGATTACCGCCGGGACCGGTCAATAATCCCGGCGCAAAATCAATTTTGGCAGCCCTTCAGCCGGCCGACACCAATTTTTTATATATGGTGGCCCAGGGCGATGGTTCCCATTACTTCACCCGGTACTATAATTCCTTTTTACGGGCGAAAGGTAAATTGCAACAGATCAGACGAAAGTTGAAGGAGAAGAATTGACCCTGCTGAAAGGATTAAATACCGCACAAAAAGCAGCCGTTGTATACAATGAAGGCCCTTTGTTAATATTTGCCGGCGCCGGCAGTGGAAAGACCCGGGTGCTAACCTACAAAATCGCCTACCTTATCGAAAAAGGACTTTTCAGGCCCCATAATATTTTAGCGGTGACATTTACCAACAAAGCCGCCAAAGAACTAAAAAGCCGTGTCGAGGATTTTGTCGGCGCCAGAGGAAAGTTCATCAATGTCGGCACCTTTCACTCCATTTGCGCCCGAATACTCCGGGAAGAGATTCAACACCTGGGATATAGTTCCAATTTTACGATCTACGATGCTTCTGACCAATTGTCCGCTGTAAAACAGATCATCAAGAACGAAGGAATTGATACGGAAAAGGTCACTCCCAAAGCAATCCTGAATAAAATTTCCAATCTAAAATCCGACAATATTATGCCGGAAGAATTCAATGACCGGTCTTATATTCCCGTGGAAGAATTGACGGCAAGAATCTACCCCCTGTATCAAAAGAAATTAAAAAAATGCAATGCTCTGGATTTTGATGACCTTTTGTTACTGCCGGTTAAATTATTTCGGGGACATCCTGAGATTCTGCAAAAATACCAGGAGCGCTATCAATATATTCTGGTCGATGAGTATCAGGACACCAATCGAACACAATTTCTGTTGGTCAGTATGTTATCCCGGAAGTATCAAAACATCTGTGTTGTCGGCGATGATGACCAATCCATTTACAGTTGGCGGGGCGCTGACGTGCAGAATATTTTGGATTTTGAAAAAACCTTTAAAAAGAGCAGAATTTTTAAACTGGAACAAAACTACCGGTCCACTAAGAAAATCATTTCCGCTGCTTCAGCTGTGGTGGAAAACAACAATATTCGCGCTGACAAAAAGATATTTTCAGAAAATGAAGATGGGGAAAATATTGAATTTATCGACGGAAATAATGAATATGATGAAGCCACCAAGATCGCCGTTGCCATTGAACGGGAAATTCGTGCAAAAAAAATAAATTTTAAAGATATCGCCATTCTCTACCGGACCAATGCGCAATCCCGTGTTCTTGAAACAGTGCTTAACCGCCGGAAAATACCCAACGCAATCATTGGCGGCGTCCGCTTTTATGAGCGCAAAGAAGTAAAAGACATCATCGCTTATTATAAATTTTTCGCCAATGTCAAAGACGATGAAAGCATGCGCCGGATTATCAATACACCGCCACGGGGTATCGGGAAGAAGACTATCGAAGTACTGGAATCCCGGGCGCATCAAAATGATATGAATTTATTTGAAAGCATGCGGGACATCGACAAAATGGGCTTTTCCAATCGCGCCCGCCACGCTGTCAGCCGCTTTTATAAGTTCATCAAAGATTATCAGAAATTATTAGACACCGTCTCCCTGGAAGAGTGGGCCCGAATGATGATCGACGGCCTTGGATATTTTAATTACCTGAAATCCAATGATACTGAAGAAGCCAGGCAGCGCAGCGCCAACCTGGACGAATTATTGAACGCCATCAGTGACTATTGCAGTGTTACAGAAGAGCCGACTCTGCAGGGCTATCTGGAAGAGGTTGCCCTGGTGGCTGATATTGATAACTGGCAGGACCAGAAAAATGCCGTTTCCCTGATGACCCTCCATAGCGCCAAAGGGTTGGAATTTCCGGTGGTATTTATTGCAGGCCTGAATCAGGGACTACTGCCGCTTGGCAATGCCTTTGATGATGATAAACAACTCAATGAAGAGCGCCGGCTTTTTTATGTGGGAATTACCCGGGCTGAGAAAAAACTCTATTTAGCCGCCGCCCGGCAGAGAAATTTCAGAGGCCAGGATTCTGTATCATCCCCCTCAATGTTTCTCCGTGAAATCCCCGGAGACCTGATCTTCAATCTACCCTTCACGCAACACAGGCGGAGAGTTGAAACAAACGCGTACAGCGGTCAGGAAACAGGTTACATACGTCGCACAAACAGAGACAAGCCGGTCTCCCAATTTAAGCAAAAATCGCCGGCACCAACATTCAAGCCGTCATCAGCCGGTTCATCCAGGTCCCCGGAAATAGGTATGAAGGTTCATCATAAAATCTTTGGCACCGGAAAAATTATAGCAATCGTCGGCTTCGGGTCCAATCCCAAGCTAACTATTAAGTTTAATTCCCACGGAGTCAAAACAATTTTTGGTAAATACGTAACGCTTGTTCAATAGCCCTTAGCTACTCAGGTAACTTACTGCTGCAGAGAATAATTTCTATTGCCAAATCTGTTTTGCAACAGTTTGTCATTTACGACTTAAACCAACATTATTCATAAAGAATGAATAATGCCCGCTTCGCGCCGATGTGTACTTCTGTCAAAGCCGGATATTCTATCGGAAAATATCAGGATTAACCTGGTGAATGACCCAAATTATAATGACCTGTGATTAAATAAAAATTTAATAAAATATTAACAAATTAATAATAGCAATAGTCGCTAAACGGCTTTCTGACAAAAAATTAAAAAAAGTACTTGACAATTTACTGCTAATCAACTATTATAAATTATAGCAATTAAGAAATACTTTTTAAAAATAGTGAAAATAAATACTTTTTATTTTTTAATATTACTGTTTATTGACAGAGTAGATTAAAGTCTTATAGTTTTATATAAACGTTAATTTGTTTATCAGTATAAATATTTAGGAGGATTAGAAGATGTTTCTTTTAGAATTATTAGTTGCGATATTGGTTGCAATTCTGTTAACAGCGATTTTCAGCCGGTTTAACAGAGTTGGTCCCTGGTCAGGATTTTTATGGTTTTTTCTGATCATATTTTTATTTTCCTGGGCCGGTGGAGTCTGGGTTGAACCTTATGGTCCTGCAGTACGGGATGTTTATTGGTTACCATTTTTGTTTTTTGGATTAATGCTGGCCTTTTTACTGGCGGCTGTGACACCACCGCGAAAACCACGGAATGTTCAGGAAGCCAGGGAAGAATTGCGTGAACAAGCGGCTGCAGAAGAAGCAGGCGTGATTGCATTAAATGTCTTTTTCTTTATTTTTATTATTGGCGCAATTGCAGCATTAATCGCTTACTATGTACAATAAAAAATAAAGCAATGATAAGCTGAACATTTAAATAAGGAGAATTATTATGTTAAGAAGTGTAAAGGAAATATATGATTATATTTTAAACGCGCAGGACGGTGAAATCGGCCGTTGCAAAGACTTTTTATTTGATGACGAGTATTGGACAATCCGGTTTATGGTAGCTGATACCGGTAAATGGCTGCCGGGTTTTAAAGTCGTCATTTCACCGATCGCTCTTGAAAAACCCGATTGGACCAATCGCTTGATACCGGTTAGACTTACAAAAGAACAAATTGAAAATGCACCGGGAATTGATGAAGCAAAACCTGTTTCCCGCCAATATGAATCAAAATATTATAATTATTATGGCTGGCCCTACTACTGGGCGGGGAATTACGCCTGGGGTTCGGAAGCCACACCGGAAGCTTTATACAATATCCATATTCAGGGAGAAGCCCGAAAAGAAGAAGAGCCAAATGATGAACATTTACGCTCAACAGACGAAGTGATGGGATATCATATCAAGACCCTTGCCGACAAAATCGGACATGTGGAAGATTTCATCGTCGATGATGATAACTGGACAATTCGCTACATTGTTGTTGATACAAAAAATTGGTTGCCGGGTAAAAAGGTTCTTGTGTCACCAGACTGGATCAAAAATATTGACTGGGCTGAAGCTGAGGTTGAAGTTGAACTTACCAAAGAGCAGTTAGAAAATAGTCCGGAATATGATCCCACTGAACCAATTAACCGTGAATATGAAGCAAGGCTATATGATTATTATGGAAAACCGATTTACTGGACTGAATAACTACACCCCTCATATAGATCCCCTCGGTCCGGCTGTCTCCCTCGCAGCCGGACTTTTTACCAGGAAGGAGTCCTGTTATGCCTTATGATGATGTTAATGAATTACCTAAATCCGTCAGAAATCCCTTACCAAAAAATGCACAAAAAATATTTCTGGCAGCTTTTAATAATGCCTGGGAGCAGTACGCCGACGAAGAAGAACGTCAGGGGAATGATTCCCGGGAGACAGTCGCTATGAAAGTGGCCTGGGCCGCGGTTAAGAAAAAGTATAAAAAAGAAAACGATGAATGGATACCCAAATAAATACAGAGGAGATGATACTATGTATTCACGAAAACAATATATTGATAAAATGGCTGAGAAACTCAAGGAATGGGACAACAAAATCCTGGAACTTGAAAGAGAAGCCAGAATGAAAAAAGCAGAAGTAAGTATTGAAACCAGGCAGAAGCTGGAAAATCTTCGTAATAAAAGAGACGAAGGCAGAAAAAAATTAAATCAACTGCGTGAAACCAGTAGTGAAGCCTGGGAAGATATGAAGTCCGGCTTTGCAAAAAGTTGGACCGATCTAAAAACCGGAATGCAGAATGCATTCAAACAGTTTAAATCTTAAATATCGGAGGAAATTATGAAGTTAAATGTAAAGGCCTTTGCCCTTACCTGTGGTATTCTCTGGGGACTTGGCGTATTTGTTTTAACCTGGTGGGTGATCATGTTTGACGGCGCTACCGGAGAAATTACATTGCTCGGTAAAATATATCGTGGCTTTAGTATCAGCCCTGCCGGCAGCTTTATCGGTCTGATCTGGGGATTTTTCGATGCCCTGATCGGTGGCGCAATCTTCGCCTGGCTCTATAATGTAATAGCCGGAAAATCAGCAAACCAATAATGTAAGTGAAGAAATCCATGAAACGCAAAACTCATCTAAAAATTCTGAACCCGATTCTGGCGCTTATCGTAATCATTCAATATCTGTCAGGATTTTTTCATGACCAGTTTGATCATGAAACCTTTGAAATTTTGCATATTGGTGGCGCCATACTATTGGCTGTGGTAATTATTTTGCATTTATTTCTGAACTGGAATTGGGTGCAGGTCAATTTTCTGAAAACAGAAAAGCATTCAGGTTAATCCCGCTAGTTTCCGATAAAATATCCGGCCTTTGATGAAGGAAATATATCAGCGCGGAGCTGGCATTCTTCCTATTTTATGAATAATGCAGATTAAAAACGCACGATCAGAAACAGACCGTGCGTTTTTTATATTCAATTCCCTTGAATTGTTTACCAATTACTATTTAATATACTTATCCAGCCAATCAAAAATGGTCTGATGCCAGAATCGACTATTCTGGGGCTTTTGTACAAAATGGTCTTCATCGGGAAAGATCAGCAGTTTTGCATCAATGCCCTTTTTTCTCAGGGCGGTAAAAGGCATTAAACTCTCGGTATAGGCCAGCCGGAAATCATTTTCTCCATGGATCACCAACATCGGCGTATTGAAATTATCCACATAATTATGGGGTGAAAATTTTTCATACTGTTCCCTGTTCTTCCAGTAAGGGCCGCCAAACTCCTTTTCCGGAAACCAGAGTTCTTCCGTTGTAAGGTACATGGAGTAGAGATTGAAGGAGCCGTCATGATTCACCAGGGTTTTGAAAGGATATTTAAATTCGTCCATATGCCCTTCCATCCAGTTCATCATATAACCGCCATAGGAGGCGCCGGCAGCCGCGATATTTTCTTTATCCATATAATCATATTTTTCCAAAACGTATTCCTGCCCTTTGATCAGATCGACAAATACTTTGCCGCCCCAGTCCTGGGAAATCTCTTCTGTAAATTTCTGTCCGTAGCCGGTACTGCCCCGGGGATTGATCATTACCATGACATATCCCTGCGCCGCCCACATTTCGGAGTTCCAGCGAAAATGCCAGCCATCATGCCAGGCCCCCTGAGGCCCGCCGTGCACCATAAAAACCACCGGATATTTTTTGGATTTATCAAAATGCGGCGGTTTGATAATAAAACCATGGACCATGGTTTCATCGGCACCCTCGTACCAAAAATCTTCACCGGGATGCATATCCACATCAGCCAGAACCTCATCATTAAAACCGGTTACTTTTGTGGTTTTTCCGCTTTTAACTTCGGCTGAATATATTTCATAAGGGCGGGTGAAAGACTGGTGCCTGTAAACAATGAATTTTCCATCGGGAGAAATATTTGGTGAACTATTGGATCCTTCTTTCAGAACCGGTGTAATTTTGCCTGAATCTATATTCAATAAGAAGAATTTGTAGCGGCCGGTATGGTCAATCTGGCAAAGCACATTCTCATTGTCCGGCATCCACCGGTAATCGCTGATGGAATATTCCAGGGCATTGGTTACATTGCGCATTTTACCGGTTTTTATATCCTGGATAATAAAATCCCGTTTATCGGCTTCATAGCCCGGTTCTTTCATGGAAAGGAAGGAAAGATATTTGCCGTTAGGCGAAAATTGCGGTGAGGCGTCATTGCCTTTAAAACTCCGTAATTCACAGGGTCTTGTGACCAATTTCTGTTCGCCGCCTTTAACAGAGACCCGCCAGATATCATTATTGGTGCTGGTGGCGATCACTTCATCATGATTGCTGGTGAAATAGAGTTCTTTACTGTCCGGTGAAAAAGTATAGCCGCTGCCCAGGGAAATCGGCTGCGCGTCGTAATCGCCGGGAGTGACATCTTTGATTTTCTTATTCTTCAACGTTAAGATAAATAAATGTGTTCTTTTTTTGTCCCACCATTCATTCCAGTGACGATACATCAGTTCATCATAAACCCGGGCTTTGACTTTGGAATTTTCTTTGGCTTCATCGCGTTTTTTGATCTCATCCATATTTTTATAGCCGGGATAAACGCGGGTTTCAAAAGCGATCAGTTTTCCATTGGGCGCCCATTCAAAAGAACCGGCGCCGGTATAATGGTCAGTTAATTGATGTGGTTCTTTCATGTCCTTATCAAATATCCAGATCTGTTTATCATGCAAAAAAGCCAGTTGATCGCCTTTTGGAGACCATTTCGGTGAACTGGAAGATTTCTCATTATCGGTTAATTGCCGCAAGTCACTGCCGTCCACATTCATCAAATAAATTTCCGTGTGACTGCTGTTCTCTTCTTCATTGACTGTGGTGACAGCAAAAGCCACCTGTTTTCCATCCGGTGACAGCGCCGGCGCGGACAATCGTTTACAGGCCATCATGTCATCAAAGGTCAGGGCCCGTTTGGGATTGTCTGCCATTAGTAGTGTACAAAATGTTAGCATCAACAAAATTCCAATTAAAATTTGCTTCATTCTCTGTTCTCCCCTTTTGTTAAACTTAATTGTTTATCAACAGTCTGGTAAATTAAAAAAAATTGTTTAAAAGTAACAGAAAAAGTTATAAAGTAGGTCTAACCTGCAAGAAAATAAGAATTACAGGTTTAAACGGCATAGAAATGTAAGTCAAATTTAGAAACAAGGAATTCTCAGGTATCTATATTATTGGCAATAAAAAGTTGTTGCTTTAAAGTCATAGTTTTATTTTACGGGTAAATAAAATTTATTAAAGGAGTCTGTAAATGAGATTATACCGATGGTTCATAATTTCTTTTGTGTTGTTTCAGCTAAGTTGCACAGGAAAGCAACCCTTTGATTTTGCCAGCGATTGGAACTGGTATCAATTAAAAAATTTTACGGTCAATGATAGCACCAGGGCCAATATAGATTCGCTGGAAAACTTAATAGCCCTTGAAGATGCCCGGTATCTGTTAGAGAAACTGGATCAGTTGCAGAACCCGGCAGCGATATTAAATCTAAAAACAATCGAAGCCGACCAGATTTCTGCCGGCGGTGGATTTTATGGCATATTCCCTAATTTTTATCAGGACAGTGTCCAGGTCCCAATTCCGAAATCCTTTGATTCTAAAATAGAGACAGCTCTCTTTTTAGCAAATCAAAGAAAACAAGTTTTTGATATAATAAATAACCCCTCTTTTCCATATAACAGGCAGTTTTCAGGGCAGAAAATAGATATAAAACCAATAAAACCTTTCACTTCTGAATTATCTCTTAAAATCGATATTAGCGCCATTCAATCAGTGTTGGATTATTACGACAGTTCAGATAAAAATGAAGAAAACAGTATCAGGATCGCTAATCATCGGGTATATAAAAATATGCTGCAACACCGAAAAGATTTGGGATATTTACCGGAACCACTACCAACAACAGAAGACATCGCCGGTTTTATTATGAACAGTTGTCGCAAGGACCCTGTTTATCAAATATGGAATTGGATAAATCCCTGTAATTTTTTCTGCTTTTCAGACTTATATTTGAATAGAGAAGAGTTTCGCGATCTGATTGAATATATTGATAATAACCAGGAGCAGTTTGAATACCGGATTTTAAAGAAAATTGATAAGGTTACGCCAGCAGGTTTTACTTTTTCCGACCAAATCAGTTTTGGTGTGAATTTCGGCATCAGAAGTTGGGCCACAAGGGAGTCAATCGGCACCAACATTGTTCAGGTGAAAGATAATTTTGATGCATTATTACGGACCATGCGCCATGAAATATTTCATCATGTGCAGCTATCTCTTACACGGCTTTCTCCTGATATTGTCACCAAAAATAATCCGGATTTTTCTGACCTCACTTACTGGAATTTTAAGTCTGAAACGGACAAAAAGTTCTATGAAACTCTTGCCTATATTTTTCTTGAAGGAACAGCAACTTATATTGGCGGCCTGGATTCTATGATGAATGTGACAGAACAATCGACAAAAGGGATTGAATTATTGAACAAGATATATCTGACTATCTATAAAAAAAATGAACCCGATAAAGTAGACCGGTTACTTACAGAGGGTCTTAAATCCAATGGACCCTTTTATGCTCTGGGCTACTCGATGATCAGTGCGATAGAACAAGATGCCGGTACAAAAGAAATTCAAAGAATCCTGCAACTGGGACCAGTAGATTTTTTCATAAAATATAATCAATTAGAGACCGAATTAACCCTAAATACTAAAATCCAAGGGAAAATAGAAAATCTGTACGAGAAGATGAAAGGCTCTGCACAATAGGTGATTAATAACAGCGTCTCAAACCAGAGCTTTCTTCAATCATTAATTGAATGTCAATATTACTTTTTCATATGCTTAATATAGAAGTAGGATATTTCCTCAAGATCCGGATCATCAAATTTGACAAAATCCTCCGGTTCTGTTAGCTTTGCCGCTTCCAGTTCCGCGGAATCCAGATAGACCTCATAATTTTCAATTTCATTGCCAAAAACCACCGGCGGAATTTTATTATCCATGATCTCATCAATAGTCATTCTTATATCCTGATCTTCGGGACAATCCTGATGACACCACTCTCCATGCTCCAGGCTGAATTCATATTTACTCAGGAACTTACTGCCGTGCCGGATAATAAATTTTATAGCCTTGATGATGTACTGGAATTCATCCTCGCTGACAGTATAATGGATATTGATGCGCACCCAGCCCGGTTTTACGCCTTCGTAGCCTTTATTGGCGACACAGCGTTTATATTTTTCCGAGAGTACGTCATCCACGTGCAGCAGAACATGACCGTAGGGACCGGCGCAGAGGCAACCGGCGCGGGACTGAATGCCGAAAAGGTCATTGAGCAGTCGTGTAACCAGTTTCGGATGGAGGTAGCGGTCTTTGTGTTTGATATTGAATGGAATAATATTGATTTTTTTCTCAGGGTCAAGGGGGCCGAACAAAACCATTTCATCGATATTCTGAAAACTCTCCTGAAATCGCCGCAGATAATAATTTTCTATCGCTTCAATCTTATCCACGCCGGCTTTGTTTTTTACATCGAAAACCAGCGCCGCTTTGATGGCCTGCATGATTCCCGGTGTGCCCGGATTTTCCCGTTCTTCAATTTTTTTGATATAAACTTCTTCCTTTTGATTCACATAAACAACGGTTCCGCCGGCAGAAATAGAAGGCGGCAGATTGCGGTTGTAAATCCGTTCATTAAAGATCAGCAGTCCCGAAGCGCCGGGTCCGCCTAAAAATTTATGGGGCGAGAGAAAAACAGCGTCGAAATAGGATTCCGGATCGCGATTCATATCAATGTCCACATAAGGGGCGCAGGCCGCGAAATCAAAACAGGCAATGGCATCATTTTGATGCAGCAGCCTGGCAACTTCATAAACCGGAGTTTTAATACCCGAGACATTGGATGCCGCGGAAAAAGAACCGATTTTGTAACGGTCATCATACTTTGGATCATTTAAATATTCTTCCAGTGCCGCAAGGTCTAAGTATCCGTCACTACCGATCGGAGTTTCAACAACTTCACAAAAGGTGTGGCGCCACATGATTTCATTGGAATGATGCTCATAGGGACCCACAAAAACCACCGGCTGATGATTTTTCATATACTCTGACAGAAAATTGTTACAGCCGATAATTTTTCCGCGCTCCTTGCAGACTTCAAGGTATTTACGAATGCGGGCTTCCGTGGCCGGCGCCCAGAAAAGTCCCAGGATCTGAAGCAGCCGGGTAATTCCCCCGGTAGCTCCGGTGCCGGTAAAAATAATCCTACCTTCTTCACCGGCATTCACATAATCTTTGATTTTTTTCTCAGCCTCGTGAAACAGAGCAGTCATGGTTTTGCCGGTAAAATCATCGGATGTGTGGGTATTGGCATAAAATTGTAATAGATATTGAAGGTAATCCTCAATTGATTTCAATGCTCTTCCACTGGCGGTGTAATCTGCATAAACCAATGGCCGTTTCCCATAAGGTGTCTCAAAAAGCATATCTTTGCCGATAATTTCTTTGCGCAGCCAGTCCAGACCGGCAATCATTTTTTTCTCGTCCATTTCTCTCCCCGTATTAAAGAAAACATACCTCGAAATATAGAATTGTTTGGGATTTTTTTAAACTGTTTTTTTGTTCCGTGAACAGTCATCATATTTTCGTAAAATTTATATTTTCTTATTATTTAATGACAAACTGTGACAATTATTACAATTTGTTTCATTTTTTTACTGTTAATTATTAGAATTATTTTTTAGTATTGACCTTGTGATATGCAGCATATAAATAAAAAAATCGGGAAAAATTACAATACTGGTGACAACTTTTTCTCATATCAATAGCTCATAAGAACGTTTTGTAACAAATTGCGGGAGGATTAGCATGGAAAACCAAACATCTCTGTTGACCAAAATTATTTCAATTTTTTGGGAACCGAGCAAAACATTTAAAGCGATCAGCGAAAAAGTAACAGCCGTGGATATTATTATTCCGCTATTACTGGTGACAATCGTATCATGGGTAACAATTCCCTATGTAACACCCATCGCGATCAGTGAACAAAAATCAAAAGTTGAACAATCAGATAGATTCAACGAAGAACAAAAAGAGGCAATGCTGGAAGGAATCGAAGGCGGAAACAAAGCGATCGGCTACATTGCGACACCGGTCACAGTTTTAATTTTGTCTGTTTTATTAGCGCTTGTCCTCTGGTTTGTTGGCAATTTTATATTAGGCGGCGACCGAAAATTCATGGAAATGTGGGCGGTGGCAGCTTTTGCGGGACTGATTGATATGGTGGCGTCCATCATTAAAGTGCCCCTCATGGTGCAGAAAGGGACATTAAATATCTATACAAGTCTCGCCCTTTTTATGGAAGAATCCGGATCATTTCTATTTAGATTCATGAAAAATATTGATGTATTTTCCTTGTGGAAGATCATCATTCTGGCGATTGGGCTGAGTGTGCTTTATAAGAAAAAACTCACAACGCCACTGACCCTATTGATTGCATTATGGCTGATATATTGCCTGGGAGCGGCGGCACTTGCTGGACTCAACCCCCTGGGCTAAAATAAAATTAAGAATAAACAGGAGTTTTGATATGAGAAAAAGTATTGTTGTAAGTTTATTAATTATTTCATCGTTATTGGCCGGTGAAAAATATACACTGGAAGAATGCCTGGATATTGCGCAGAAAAATAATCCCGATATGACAATATCCAAAAAGCAACAGGATATTTCCGGCAGCCAACTGAAACAGGCGTGGGGCAATTTTCTGCCCTCTGCCTCGGCGTCATACCGGGCCGCGAATATTGAACGGGGAGAGTCTGATTATCAATTTTTGGAAAGCAATTCCAATGACTTTTCACTGGATTTCAGTGTTAATCAGCCGCTTTTTAACAGTTCAATCCTTTATGGATATAAATTAGCCAAAAATGGTGTTCATCAATCAGGCATATCCAAGACACAGACGCGCCAATACCTGATTTCTTTTGTTACAGAAAACTTTTATGCTGTTTTAAAAGCCCAGGAATTATTGAAAGTCTATGAAAAAGCCCATAAGAACTCTTTGGAACAACTGAAGAAAACCGAAGAAATGCATAAACTGGGGCAAGTCGCACAAAAAGATGTGTTAAAAGCAAAGGTTAAAGAAGGCAGCGACCGGCTCAATATCATTACTCAGAAAAAGGCCCTTGAAACCGCCACAATCATGCTAAAAAGCTCCATGGGTCTCAATCCCACGGAAAAAGATGTTTCCGTATATGCAGAAACCTACACACCGGTGAAAGAAATTTCGTATGAGGCGGCGAAGGAATATTGTCTGGAGAATAATACAAATTTGCAGTTGCTGGAATCACAAAAACAGAATGCACAATTACAATTCAAAATGGAAAAACTGAGTTATTTGCCAACGGCTTCCGCAGGCTTATACTATAATCGCGGTGGCAGCCAATTTGACCGCGTTTACTCGGAAATCGACAAGCATTACAGTCGAACCATTTCCATGAGTATAAACTTTTCCATATTTGAAGGATTCAAACGGAAAAATAAAATTCAAATGAAACAGATCGAATACGACATCTATGATGACAGACTGAAAAAAGAAACCATCAGTTTACTTTCCGATGTCGATGAATTGGTCAGAACCCTGGAGACCTACAAGGAAATGTTGGAAATCAACCAGATCAATCTCAATTCCGCCAAAGAAGACTTGAGACTTGCTCAGGAAATGTATAAACTAAATTCGGCAACTTTTTTGGAAGTACTGGATGCCCAGGCGGCTTACACAAGGGCCGCGTCTGACATTATCAGAATTAAGTATGAAATGAAAGTCGCGGAAGCGCAACTTAACCTGGCAATGGGTACTCTTTAATACAGATTGGATGAGGACATGAAGAAAAAAAATACAATAAAAATTATAATTTTAATTTTAGCCCTGGTGGTGATCGCCGGACTGATTATCTTTAACGTAAAAAAGAGTTCCGGAAAAACTATTCCGGTTGATGTAGAAAAAGTTGAACGGGAACAGATCATTCAAAAGATCAATGCCTCAGGTACCCTGGCTCCGGCTGTTCAGGTCAAAAAGAGCGCCAAGGTCAGCGCCCGCATTATCAATATCACAGTCAAAGAAGGGGATATGGTAAAAAACGGCGACCTGCTGGTGGAATTGGACAGCAAACGGTATGAAGCGGCTTACGACCAGGCATATTCCTCGCTGCAATCCAATATCGCCAACTTTAAAAAAGTAAAAAATGAACTGAAACGGGCCAAGGAACTTTATGAAAATGATCTGATTTCAGAAGCTGAGCTGGAAGCAATCCGCGCCTCTGCCGAAATGGCGGAAAGCCAGGTCGAACAGGCCAAAGCTTATCTGAGCCAGGCCAAAGATGATCTTGATCAGACCAAAATTTTAGCCACTATGGATGGAAAGGTTACCCGTCTCAACAAAGAAATTGGTGAAATGGCGGTGGGATCCACCTTTCAGGAAGATGTAATTCTGGAAATATCAGATATGGCGGAAATGGAAGTGATCGTTGATATTGACGAAACCGACATTGTCGATGTCGAGACAGGCGATACAGCGGAAATCGAGATCGACGCGATACCCGATACATTATTCAAAGGAATTGTTTCTGAAATAGCTCACAGCGCCACGATCAAAGGTCAGGGAACCCAGGAACAGGTGACCAGCTTTGAAGTGAAGATCACCGTTATTGGCCAGGACCGCCGGTTCCGTCCGGGCATGTCCTCAACTGTGGACATCATTACCGACACCCGTGATAATGCCCTGACAATTCCCATCCAGTCCCTGACTGTCAGAGACAAAACGGAAACCGAAGAAAAAACCGATAATATGGAAACTGAAAAAGTAGAAGTGGTATTCGTTGTAAAAGACAAAAGTGGAACCGACAATATAAAAGATGCCCCGGCAAATAATCTGTTGGCTTTGCAACGGGAAGTAAAAGCGGGCATCAGCAGCGATACCCATTTTGAAATTTTAAAGGGCCTTGAAGCCGGTGAATATGTGGTTACCGGCAGTTATAAAGCCATTAGTAAAGATTTACAGGACAGTAGTATGGTCGAAATAAAATCACAGGAAAAAGGAAAGGATACAAAATGAAGAAATTAATATTGCTAATTATTGTATGCTCTTCAATAATATTCGCACAGGATGAAATAAAAAATGATAATACCTCTGTAAAAGATACACTGAAAACCAATGAGGATTATAAAGTCGAAGATAAAAATGATACCTGGATGGAAACCTGGAAAGAAATCGAACCCAGCATTCGTGATTTTCTCTCCGATGAAGATGATGAAGAAATTGAATGGAAAGAGGAAGATGGT
>CAYYMT010000009.1:0-49910 GCA_964472715.1 uncultured bacterium
AAATCCACCTGGCCCGGCGCCGATTGCTTGTCCGGAGAAACAGACGCAAATGTAATTGCGGAACCATATTTTCCTGCCAGAATACGGGATATGTGTCCTTTTAATCCCATACAAAAACTGACGATATTGTCATGGTTCTGCAATATCTCAAAGATGTGAAAATTGTCATTAATAGAATTGGCGGTGGGAATATATTTAATGAGATATCCGGTTTTCATTTGATCAATTATTAATTTTATTTCTGAAACTTCCGGTGTTTTTTCAAAATCATGATGGGAGGTGATGATTTTTGTATTTTTCCTGTTTGTTATTTTTGTGCTGGAAGTGAATTCCAAATCGATAAATGCGACATTCTTTTCAATTGCGGTTTCCAGAAGTTTTTTTCGATTTTCTTCGGTAATATTGCCGGTTCCCCCCTGATTTTTTAACCGGCAGGTAATGATCAATGGTTTTTCGGTAGTATCAATCAGTTTTATTAAACCGTCTGAATTTATTTCTTCCAGGAAGTCAACCCGCAGCTCGATCAGATCGGCTTTTGAATTGGCGGTTTTTATTGCGATGATTGCCTGTTTTACATTCTTTTCAACAATTGGTATACAAATTTTTGTTTTCATAATTTTTAGCCGCGGATATTCGCGGATTTTAATGGATTTTTGTTCAACTACTTCGTAGTTGATTGGTTTGTTCCTCTGTTCCATGGGTTGCGCCCATGGTTATTGTTGTTTAAGTCCTTCGGACTTCTTCACTCCACCTACACCTTACTTGTTCCCAAATTTCATTTGGGAACATTCTCGTGAGTGAATTTTCCATTTCACAACAATAATTCTCTATTTATAAAAATCGTCATCCACCAGCATAATACCTATGCGATCTCTGCGGTTAATACTTCTCCAAAATCTCCCTGGCAATCTCTTCCGGAGATTTATAATCAGTTTCGATTTCAAAATCAGCAGCACATCCATATAACAGTGTGCGCCTATTTAGTACTTCCTCAATTTCCTGTAAAAAATCTTTATCCCCTGTGAGTGATGGCCGGTTTGTTTTGTTCGCTAATCGATTCTTTATGGTTTCCAGAGTTGCTTTCAGCCAGAAAATCTGGCCCAGCAATTTTAAGTTTATAATATTGTCTTCCCATTCTACTACTCCACCACCGCAATCAATGATGCCATTGTCAATTTCCAAAGATCGAATCATTTCACTTTCTATTTCACGGAATCTCAGCCAACCGGAAAATTCCACAATCTCATTGATTGATCCGTATTTTTTTTCAATTTCAGCATCCAGGCTGATGGGTTTGCGGCCCGTCATTTTTGCTAATTCCTGAGCAACAATCGATTTTCCTGTACCGCGATAACCAATCAAAATGATGTTATCCGACTTTTTCAATCTCCACTCCGATTTCATGCAGTTTATCCCAGTAAATTGGAAATGATTTAGCCGACACTTCGGGATTATTAATAACCACATTTTCCGCCTTTAAACCACAAAGCGCGAAACTCATGGCCATGCGATGGTCATTATGCGTTTCCACATGCCCGCCTGTTAATTCTGATGGTTCAATAATAATGGAATCTTTAGTTGTGGATGCTTTACCGCCGATTTTTCGCAGTTCATTGGCTGTTTCTTCCACACGGTCACATTCTTTATATCGCAGGTGCTCAATATTCCGGATGGTGGTTTTTCCATCGGCAAAAGGTGCTATCGCCGCCAAAGTTTGCGCCACATCGGGCATATTTCCCATATCCACATCGACGCCTTTTAACGGCTGATTGGATGTTAATTTCACAGAGTTTTCTCTTAGTTCAACCCGGCAGCCCATTTTTTCCAGCACTTCATAAAATTTCGCTTCTCCCTGTGTGGACTTCATATCCAGATTGATGATCTCTATTTTGTCCTGCAATACTGCAGCGGCAGCCAGAAAATAGCTGGCAGAACTCCAGTCGCCGGGAATGATAAACTGACGGGCCTGGTATTTTTGTCCCTCGGCAATGAAGAATTCTTTGTAGCCCTTCCGTTTGACAGTTACACCAAATTCTGCCATCATTTTAATTGTCATATCCACATATTTGACGGAAACCAATTCCGAGGTGAGGGATATCTTTAAATCGGACTTGGCAAAGGGCGCAACCAGCAGCAATCCGCTGATGAACTGGCTGGAAATGTTACCCTGCACATTGATTTCACCACCGTCAATCCCTCCCCCCTGAATGGTTACCGGCGGGCAACCGGTTGGTGATTCACATTTGATTCCCACCTGACCAAGCGCGTCCACCAGGTGGTCTACCGGCCTTTCTGTGATGCGTTTACTGCCGGTGATGGTGACTTTGGTTTCACTCAATGCTGACACCGCCGTGATAAAGCGCATCAGGGTTCCTGATTCACCGACATTGATCACATCTGATTTGGGATAAATTTTTCCGCCGGTTCCCATAATTTTCAATATATTTCCGGTTTGTTGAATATCGATACCAAAATTTTTCAAGGCCTCAATAGCATGGCGAATATCATTGTTTTCCGGAACATTTGCGATAGTGCTTTCACCATCCGCCAGCGCCGCCAGCATCAAGACACGGTTTGCAATGTATTTGCTGCCGGGCACTTCAATGACATTTTTTTTCAATTTTTCCAAGGGTTTAATTCTGATCATTTTCACTCATTTTCTTTACAACTGTTAATGCTCTCTCTCACGATTTCATCTCCCAATGAAAATGAGAATTTATTATTCACTTCCCGGTATTTCCCAATTTTATCGAGAAGCACATATTTAATGACGCCTTTTTCGGCTTTTTTATCGGACAACATGACTTTTTGAATATTTTCCACAGAAAACTCTTGTGGAACGTTGTGAGGCATTCCGGCTCGGTCAAGAAGATTAATTACCCGATTGAATTCTTTTTCCGAAATAATGCCGGATAATTGTGACATTTTCATCTCCACAGCCATACCAATACTGACACCGAATCCGTGTTTGATTTTATACTTTGACAAGGTCTCCATGGCGTGCCCAATGGTATGGCCGAAATTCAATATCTGGCGGATTCCCTTTTCCCGGGTATCGAGATTCACCACATCTTTTTTCAGCTCCACGCAGCGTTTGATAATATGGTTCACCGCTCCGGTTTTTCGCTGTAAAATAGCATCGATATTTGTTTCCATATACTCGAAGAGATTCGCATCAAGAATCAGTGCTGCTTTGATACATTCAGCAAATCCATTGAGGAATTCTTCCTGGGGTAATGTTTCCAGCATATTAATATCAGCAAAAACAGCTGACGGCTGCCAAAAAGCGCCGATCAGATTCTTGCCGTATTTTGTATTAATACCGGTTTTACCGCCAACCGAGGAATCCACCATGGCCAGCAAAGATGTCGGTACCTGAATAAATGGAATACCGCGTTTGTAGGTGGCGGCAATATAGCCGGTCAGGTCACCAACAACGCCGCCGCCAAAAGCGATCAACAGGGTTTTTCGTGTGTAATTTTTACTGAGCAATTTATCATCTATCCGGTTTTTCACCTCTCTGGATTTGGAAATTTCACCCGGTTTATTGACGATCAGATGAATATTTTTTTCATCCGGATGCTTTATCAGATTCTCAAACTGATCCCGATGAACATTTTCATCGGTGATGACAACAAGTTGATAATCTGAATACTGCTCATTGATGAACTGTCCCAATTGGTAAATTATATTCTCACCGATTGTAATGATGTAGTCAGAATTTTTTAATTGTGGATTGACTTTTATTTTATGATTTTGTTGCATTGTGTATATGCGGAATTCAGTTCCGCGTTCCTGTTAAAAATTTATAAAACCTTTAAAAGATTCAACTATTATTATGCAGTTTTGAATAATTATTTCAGCTTCGATTATATTTAAAAAATCTTCGGAAGGTTCTTTATAGTTTCATTTAAAACTCAAGTTTTTATTGAGATTAAAAGTTTTGGTACACACCAACCATTCCGAAGGTCTTCGACAATTCGGAAGGTTTTCAGGCATTCTATTCTATATTTTTACGTAGTCTGTTTAGAAAATCCGTCATCACTTCTGTATCCTTGCATTCAATAATATGTGTCAGATAAGAAAGTTGTGAATTGATTTTCTTGATCTGCTCCAAAACATAGGGATTGAACATAATTTCCGTCAGCAAATAATCATCTTCAGAGAGCAATCCCTCAGCGATTTCCATGTGCTTTCTAAAAGTGGTTCCCGGCGCTTCCTGGTTTTTCAGGCAAGCCGCAAAAACCATTGACGAAGTAAAAGGCGTTCCCAGAGAATAAGCGGTGGTGGCGTCATGTTCATCAAAAGAATATTCAAAAATATTGAGATTTAAACTCGCATAGAGATCGTGAAAGAATTTTTTCCCTTCTTCATCAGATTCTTTGATAATGATCGCGTTTTCATTTTCCAGTTCCCGAATATTGGCAAAGGTGGGTCCGAACATCGGGTGGGTGGAGACAAATCTGCGGCCATTGCTTTTGTAATAATCAGCAATGCCGCTTTTTACAGAAGTGACATCGGACAGCATACATTTATCCGGAATGAAGTCCATGACCTCTTCAAAAGCCTGAACCGTATGACGAAGATCAACAGCATTGATCAGCAGTTCCGGCGCGAAATCTTTGATCTCTTCCGGTTTATGAAAGCGTTTCACATTGAAAAAATATTTCATCTTTTTAGGATCTTTGTCAAAAATTCCAACTTCATGATCGTGGCAGAGTTCTTCCACCAGCCAGGCGCCCATGTGTCCGGTTCCAATAATACAAATCTTCATTATATTTTCCTTTCTTTATAGCATCCTAAAAATTTTAATTCCGCAGTATTTTGTTCGACTTCTTTCAGAACTTTTTGGATTTTTTCGTCCTTATCAGATCCCATGAAATCCAGGAAAAAAGCATAATTCAGCAATTGTTTTGGCATGGATTCAATGCGCGTCAGGTTGATATTGGCTTTTGCGAATAGTTCCAGCACCCGGAAAAGAGTTCCGGCTTTATGTTCGGTTGTAAAAATGATTGAACATTTATTTCCTTCCACACCTTCCCTGTCCTTTGATAATACTACGAAACGGGTTTTATTGGCTTTTGAATCTTCGATATTGGACTTGATGATCTCCAGATTGTAGAGAATGGCAGCAAATTTACTGGCGATGACAGCGACACCATCCGGACGCTCTTCAGAAAGCATTTTCGCTGATCCGGCAGTATCATAAAAGGGCACCGGTTCGAGGTCATTGCGTTCCAGGAAATTTTTACATTGTGATAATGCCTGGGAATGAGAATAGACTTTTTTGATGTCCCGGTGATTGGTTCCCGGCAATGTCAACAGACAATGTTCCACCGGATTTTCAATAGCACCGACAATTTTCAGGTCGGTATGGATCAGGTTATTATTGACTTCACCAACAATACCGCCCAGAGTATTGTCCACCGGCACAATTCCGTATTCATAGCGTCCGGTTTCCACACCATTGAACACATCAGCGAAGGAATTGCAGGGAATCGAGATCAGTTTTTTGTTCCAGGCTTTGGCTGCCATTTCACTGTAGGCGCCATGTTCTCCCTGGAAAGCAATGATATCATAGTTCTTTTCCTGCAGTTTTTTGCTTTCAGTCATTATTTCTGTAAACAATTTTTTACAAAATTCCGGACTGATCAATTCACCGGTATCGGATTCGATCCGGTTCAAAATCTCCTGTTCACGACCGGTATCTGTGACTTTTTGCTTATATTTTCTGGCAATGATCGCTTGTTCCATGCGCGCATTCAACAATTTTAAAATTTTCGAATCAATCGCATCGATTTTATCTCTGATATTTTTTAATCCCATAGTCTCACCAACATTTTTAAAGTTGTTTCATTAGTTCACTGAGTTTTCGAACATGTTTCATAAAAACCATAAATTCCTTCGGATTAAATTGCTGGTCTTTATCACTCATGGCCGCTTCCGGATTATTATGGACTTCCACGATCAGTCCATCGGCGCCGGCAGCCACAGCCGCCAGACTCATCGGTTCGATCAAACTTTTCCTGCCGGTTCCATGGGAAGGATCAACGACTACCGGCAAATGGGTGCATTCCTGTACGGCCGGCACCATGCTCAGATCAAGGGTATTACGGGTATAGGTTTCAAAAGTTCGAATGCCCCGTTCACAAAGAATAACATTTTTATTGCCTTCCGAAAGAATATATTCCGCGCAACTGAGCCATTCTTTCAGAGTGGAGTACATGCCACGTTTCAGCAGTACCGGTTTTTCAGCTTTGCCCACTTCTTTCAGGAGTGAAAAATTCTGCATATTTCTGGCACCGATCTGAAGAACATCGGCGTATTCGCTGATCCATGAAACGTCCCTGGAATCAATGACTTCCGTTACGATTGGCAATCCGGTTTCCCGTTTTGCTTTTTCCAGGATTTTTAATCCTTTCAATCCAAGCCCCTGGAAAGCGTAGGGAGATGTCCGGGGTTTAAAGGCGCCACCGCGTAACATATTTGCGCCGGCGTTTTTAACTGCCCTTGCTGTCTCTATGGTCTGTTTTTCATTTTCAACGGCACAGGGACCGGCAATTACCATGAAATCCTTACCAACACGTAAATCACCAATTTCGATAATTGTTTTCTTTTCCTTTTCCTGTGAAATGAGCCTGAGGTCTTTACTCATGACAATTCCTTTCTGAATAAAAGTTTGATCTATATAAATTATTTTCTACTCAACCCTCTTTGCAACACATCGTTGAATTCATATCATGTTGCCAAACCGCCTGACCTATATATTTCAAGAACCAATATTTATTTAAGAGCGGCACAAAATATTGTATCTACTAAACTTAAAATTGATTCAGGTTAAATTATAAAGGATCAGGTTAACTAAAAATATAATACTCTATTTAATCACCTGCAAGGACTATCGGGCAGTTATCTGAAATTTCAAAACAAGAATTAACCAAAATATAGATTTTCATTTTATACAAGTCTTTAGTAAATTTAGGGCGTTATTAGAAATACTCGCAGAAACGAAAGGATATATAATGAAAGAAAAAGTAGCAGAAGTAATGGAAAAAATCAGACCCATGTTACAGGCTGATGGCGGTGACTGTGAACTCGTTGATGTCACAGAAGACGGAACTGTAAAAGTACGTTTGACCGGCGCTTGCGGCAGTTGTCCGATGAGTACCATGACCCTGAAAATGGGTATTGAAAAACAGTTAAAGCAGGAAATTCCTGAAGTGAAAACTGTTGAACAGGTTTTTTAATTAAACTTAAATAAATGCTTAAAAGCCCTGGGTTATTCCAGGGCTTTTTTAATTATTTAACTCTGCAATATTTAGTAACGTCTCAGGATGTTTCTTGACCAAATATAACAAGGTTACTGCTTGTTCATTTGGTTTACTTCTACCCTGTTCCCAATTTTCTAATGTTCGGCTGGAGGTATGCAAGTATCTTGCAAAAACCTGCCTCGACATATTATACTGACGTCTTATTGATTTTATTTCTTCCGGGGTAATGACTATATTTTCTGGGATTGATACATGATGCGTCTTCAAAGTTAATTTGCCCGTATCATATTTTTTTGCTTCGTTCAATGCTGTTGATAATTCCTCAAATAAATTACGCTTGCTCATTTTTCCAAACCTCAAGTAGATGTTTCAATATTTTCTTTTGTTTATTTGTTAAATCAACAACTTCATTTTTAGCATAGAGTGTTAATAAATAAAAACTGTTCTTTTTATTGAAAAAATAGTAAATAACACGTATTCCTGATCTTTTTCCTTTACCTTTGATGCCAAAACGAATTTTTCTCAATCCGCCGGTTCCTTGTATAACAGAACCGGATTTTGGATTTTCTAACAGTAGTTTTTGTAATACTCTAAATTCATCTTCAGAAAGATAATCCGGTCTAAATTTTTCAAAAATGGTTGATTCAACAAATATTGCTTTCATATTAAAACTACGTAAATTACGTACAAATAATCAATAAAAAAATTGAAAACTCCGGGGCTATTCCAATGCTTTTTTAATTTGTGCTTTGATATTTTTATCAGATCCTGTTACGGCTTCAATAGTTAATGCTTTTTTCCAGACATTTTCCGCCTGGTTATCTTCGCCTAATTCTTCATAGGATTTCCCCAGCCATAATATATGCCGCAAATCTGTGGGATTGATTTTATGGGCCTGTTTAAAAAAATCTGCTGCTTCGGCAAAACTGGCTTCCGGCAATTCGGAATAGATCATCTCCGCGACCTTCTTTTCAATCCAACTCAATTCCGACAAGGCATAATGCCAGCGACCCATGACATGGTAATTACTGTCATTTTCCGGGTCCAGTTCAATGGCTTTCAGCGCATGTTCTTTCACCTGGTAGGAATTCTTTATTTTCTGTTTTGTGCCTTCAAGTTCACCGATCTTCCCCACTAAAATCGCGTAATACTGATGTCCGCCGGCCAGATCAGGCGCGATTTCCACACATTTTGAAGCTTTCTCAAAACCCGGATAATAATTCTCTTTTTGAATTTCTTCACTGTCCTGATTTTGATCGCCGATGGCAAAATAAGCCCGGGCCATGCGCCATAGAAATTCAGGCTCATCATTATAGTTGTCCTCGTTTTCTTTCATCAGCGATAATGCCGCTTCATATTCTTTGGCTGTATCCAACTGATCGACTTTATCCAGCAATTCGGGTTTTTCCATTTGCCCGAAAGCAACTGTAAAAATGAACAAAACTGTCAGCATAACTCTTAAATATTGCATATCTTCCCCTCGTTAAAAAAATTCAATAAAATTGATACGAATTTCTCTGTTAACCTGATCAATTTGCGTATTATTGGTCAAAATATCGGTAAACAAAATCTCGAAATGAAAGTGTTCCACAAAATTTAAGCGGACACCACCGCTGAGATATCCTTTTCCCAAATTGAGTTCTTCAATATCATTGTCATTAATGGCCGCGTCATATTCGGCAAACAGGGTGATCTCGGCAGTTATATCTTTATCTATGCCTAAAAATACCGAGGGGTCAGTATCGCCATCCTTTTTTTCTAGAGGATTATAATTGACGCCCCCGTGCAAACCAAGATTACCTAAAAAATGATAATTCTTACTGATGGTGAGATAAAAGCCTTTGGCCTTTTGTTCATACCGCTTCAGTTCTTTATCATACGCGCCATAGCCTTCGGAATTAAAGCCCAGTGCCAGGGCGGGTCTGGACATGCCTTCTTCGATGAGCCTGTATTTTACCTCAACCCCCGGTTGTTCATGCCATATTACTTCATCATTACCAATGACCTGTGAACCGCCGTAACTAATCCCGAACATTAAGTTGCCCGATATGCCAACGGACATTCCCAGGGACAATCCGCCGTCACGAAACATATTCGCGTCAATCAGGAATGCCCCGCGCGGTAAAATACCGGCTGTCGGACAGGTTACCAGATCTGTCGGCTGCGGATATACATATATACCTTGAGAAAAAGTTGATGTGCTGAAGATACTAATCAATATAAAAAATAGCAGATATTTCTTCATTTTTCTCCTTTTTTAGTCATTTTTAACATAATATATCAAAATTTTATACAGGAATTAATTGCTACTCTTAAATTAATAGTATATATTTTTATATGGAAGATATTTGTCATAATAACTAAATAAAAGGTGGAGATATGAAAAATCTTGGTGTTATAAGTATTGTAGTCGGTTTGATATTATTTTTTATTCCGGCCATTCCGGATGCATTGATTAAATTTCTTGGACTTGTCGGTATTTTAGCAGGATTATTTGCGATTGTCTATCCGGAAAAAGCCTCGGAATATTTGAACCGATTCGATTTCTTCAGTAAAAAAGTTAAAGACGATGTCGTTGAAGACGTTGAAGAAGCTGAGGAAGAAGAAAAATAATTTATATTCAGAAAGAAAAAAATCTACCTTCACATCCATTGTGAAGGTTTTTTTTATCATATTTCTTTTTGAAAAGGTTTTTTTACAAAATTAACTAATTTTCCACTTGTATCTCTAACAGTTCTTGTTCCGATATTTTTCACAACTTTAATAAACGCACGGGTGATTTTACCGGAATTATTGGAAATTATTTTGCCCAGTAAACCGGCAGCTTCTTTGGTGCAGTTCCGCCTTATTTGATGATTATCCTCAAAATTCAGAAAATCACTATATTCCTTTGTGATTAGCCCGATCCTGAGAGTTAAAAAACAATTGGCGGAACCTTCAAATAACATATTGGTCAACAGACCAATACTCTGCCCTATACCCGGGACACCAGCGATCATTTTTCCAGGTGTGAATTTGGATACAATCGGCTCAAGGTGCTCACTGATATTTAATTCCTCAATCTGAGTGGTCAGAAAAACAGCCACAATAACATTGGAGTACAGTTTATACAATTCTTTCAGTCGTGGTTTTTGATAATATATTTTGCTGATGCGATAGATCATTTTCAATTGAATAAACAGTGTTATCAGGCCATCCAGCTTACCATTTTGAGATATAGCGGTACTGACAAAGACCCATGAAGCATTATCACGGATCACCTTTTCAGCTTCATTATTCAGCAAAGCGAGGGCCTCCGGTATATCGGCTTCCGTTTTAGGAACAATGCCATTCGCCCGTAATATTTTGTTTTTGCCTAATCGTTTAATGACCGCCAATTTGTAATTTTCCAGGGCCTCATTATCATAGGGTTCCGGTTTATCCAGAGAAACCGGATAATGCTTGATCTTGTAATAGCTATAGCCCAGAAAATACAGGGAGAGTAAAAAGACAGCCAACAAAAACCAATTCCCCACATTTACATGAAGATTATTTAGCAATATGGAAAACTGAACGATCTGGTTCAGAAAAAATATAACCAGCAATCCAGCCAGCAAGACTAATGAATATTTCACTATTTTGATTAATAATTCCATAACCTTCTCAATTCTTCATTTTGTATAATAGTCGATCACCGCTTGAATTGCGCGCTCATTAACAGGATAAAAGACCCTATCCTTATCGGTAAATTGATGCATGATCGAATTTAGTGTGGGCCGGTAAATTCCTCTGGAACTATAGCCGGCGCCTTCGAAAACGCCAACTTTTCCCTCCAGGGGATGATCGGTCATAAAATCTTTGAGTCGTTGGCGGGTATCTTCAACTTCTTTTGAAAATTTTTCACGGCATTTCTCAATCTCTTCAGCGGTTTTATTGGCGGCTTTCATATCAGCGACAGACTTATTTCTTTCCCTGTTCAATTCACCAATCCTGACAGTCATACTGTCATATTGAGTCTTTCCCCAATCAGTGGGGATTTTTAGATCTTCATCCATCAGGTCTTTCCACTTTAAATGATCCGGGTCCAGCAACCGTGTAATATTCGGTTCGGTAGGCTCAATACCTTCGGGATAGAAATCATCATAAGCGACACTGGAACTATAATATTCGTCTGCTAAACCGGCAAAAGAGTGGCCAAATTCATGGATAAACACAAAATCATTCCATTTGCTTTCATTGGCTGTGGAAATTGCATAAAAATTATAAATTCCTCCGCCGCCATACCGGTCAATATTGGCCAGTATGATCAGGGCATCACTGGGTACCTGAGCGGCAATATTTTGCAGCATTTTATTGTTTTCAGTCAATAAATAGCGGGGCGAATCAAAAGAATTGAAGGTGGCGTCAAGAATGGTGTTTTTATAAATATTTTTTGTCGGTTCATCAACACCGCTTTCCCGGGAATAACGCAATACTCCCCGGATATTTATTTTTTCCCGGTTACTTTTGAATGGTTCAATACTGAACAATTCCTCTGTATAACGGTCCACATCCTTTTTAAATTTTCGCTTTTCCTTTTCTGTGTATCCTTCGCCGATAATCGCGATATCAACACATTCATGAGGGTCTCCAACAACATTTCCCTCATAAATATAATCCTCTGAATTCTCCCTGTTCTCTGTGATAATGTGATAATCAGCCGGATCAATGATTCGCTGATATACAGGGGCCAGCGTATTATATCGATCACGCTTTTCTATAACAAAAAGTATCTTATTTTTCGGATAAGGAATATGTGCTGATTCGTGATAGGAGCGTTTGATTCCCTTACCCGCGGGAGCAGTGGTCTGATACTCATGAAAATAATTATTGAATCCTCTGGAATAGATCAGCGTATTGGAATTAACATCATAAATTTTATAGTAATATTTTCCATTATTAAAATTATCAAATAAGGAATTTGGGTTGCCGTCCCACTCCCCTTCCTTATAAATCAGGTCAAGCACCACTTCATCGGTATTTTTATCACCAATATGAAAATAATCAATCCGCATAGTCCGGTTTTCAAAAAAGGCATCAAAATCTATGGCAAATGTCTGGTTCATCGCCATTACAAGTATTATGAATAAAAATCTCTTTCCCATTTTTGTCCCTTTAAAATTGTTTATTCGTCGTCATTTTTTTGAATTTTTTTTAAGATCATATCCACCGGAGTCAGGTATTTTTTATCATTGTTACAGGTTTTGCAACTGACTACGATATTTTTCTTTGTACTTTTTCCGCCGCGACTTACCGGAACAACATGGTCCATGGTCAGTTCCTCCCGGTCAAACTTTTTCCCGCAGTAATGACAAATGCCTTCATTCAGTTTGTTTTGCCACCACTGGGATTTTTTCAGTTTCCGGGCTTTTTCCCGTTCTTTTTTGATGTGCTTTTCATCTTTCTTTATATCAATCCAATCATCCATTTTGAACGCCACTTATTTTTTCATCAATATGGTTAATTTTCTTTTCAATTTCCACTATGCTGTTCTGATCTTCCTCCCATTTTCCCATGGCACTTTCCAAATTATGCTCCACAATCTCTTTGCGCTTCAGGGTTTCCTGTAGTTTTTTTAAATTATTATTCTGATAAATATCAGTTCCAGCCAGTATATTTTCGATTTCCTCTAATTCCGATTCAATTTTAAATACATTGTCTTCATATTTTGATTCGCGGTTTTTTAATTTCGTCAATTCCTTTTGAAGTAGGCGCCGTTCCTGCACCAGGTTTTTCTTCTCAGAAGTTGTGACTGTTTTTTGGGCATCGGATTTTTTAATGCGCACATCACCGGAACGATCCAGATAATCTTCTCCAAATTTAGCAATAAATTCACTGTAATTGCCCGGAAAACGATTATATCCTTTGGGTGTGATCTCCAAAATCGTATCAGCCACCTGGTCGATAAAATATCTGTCATGGGAAACAAAAATAATGGTGCCGGAAAATTGATTCATGGCCTCAGCGAGGGATTCAATACTTTCCAGATCCAGATGATTGGTCGGTTCATCGAGGATCAGCACATTGATTTTCATCATGGTCAATTTTGCGAAAATCAGCCGCGCTGTTTCACCACCGCTTAAATTACCGGTTTGTTTCTCCATATCCTCATCGGTAAATAACATTCGTCCCAAACTTGTGCGGATAGTACCAACATTTTCACCGGTAAAATTACCCTGCAGCCAGCCATAAACAGTCTCATTCTCCGGCAGTTGTTCCTTATGATTTTGGGCAAAATAGCCAAAATTGACATTATTTCCCCAGGAATAATCACCGGAATCATGATCCAGGTCATTCATGATGATCTTCAGCAAAGTCGTTTTACCAATGCCATTGGGACCTATAATGGCGATTTTGTCGCCACGATTGGCCTTCAGGTCAATCTTGTGCAACACCTTTTTATCGCCAAAACTTTTACTGATCTGGTTTGCTTCAAGAACAGGATTTCCGGAAGGGCGGGATTCCAGAAACTTAAAAAAGGGATGCCGCCGCGAAGATTTTGCAATACGAATATCTTCCATTTTTTCAATCTGCTTCTTGCGGCTGTTGGCTTGTCGGGCCTTAGTGGCTTTTGCCCTGAACCGGTCAACAAATTTTTGTAATTCCTCTTTCCGTTTTTCCTGTTTTTCAATTTCTTTCTCTTTCCGCTCCACTTCCAATTCTTTGGCTCTGACGAAAAGTTCATAATTACCCTTATACACCTTCAATGTTTCATAATCAATATCAACTATAAAATCGGAAACCCTGTTAATAAAATGATGGTCATGGGATACCAGCACAACAACTCCATCGTAATCCTGAAGATAATTGGCCAGCCAGTTGATGGAATTAATATCAAGATGGTTATTGGGTTCATCCAGCAGCAGGATATTCGGGGAAGAATATAGACATTGCGCCAACAGCACGCGCAATTTATAGCCTCCTGAGAGGGTTGACATGGTATGCTGATGCTGTTCGGTGGGAAACCCCAATCCCTTTAAAATCACTGATGCCCGGGCTTTAGCTGTATACCCCCCAAGTTTTTCTATTTGTAATTCCATTTCTGCCAAACGATGGCCTTCATCAACTGTCAGATGTTGTTTTTTTTCAAGTCTTGATTTATCCCGGCTTAATTGCCATAATTTTTCCTGCCCCATCAATACGACATCCAGTATCTTCTCCTGTTCGAATTCAAATTGATTTTGTTTGAGGAAACTAAGGGATTTTGTGGATGGAATATCAACTTGTCCCCCGGTGGGAGAAATTTCTCCGGAAATCAATTTCAACAATGTACTTTTTCCCGAGCCATTGGCACCGACAATACCGTATTTGTTGTTATCAGAAAAACTCAGCGTGACATTCCGAAATAGTATCTTGTCACCAAATTCCATGGATATATTTTTTAATTGTATCAATTTTTTTCCTCAATAATTTAAGGGCTAATATTAACCAAATTGAGGAAGAAATACCAGCATATCGCAGTATTTATTTATCTGGGTAGAAAAACGCTTATTTCATCAATTTTAAAGAACCGGTTGTGCCCCGGCTTTCTTTAGATTCAACATGGCAATATACCTCTTCAAGACCAACAATTTCCTTAACCAGTGTCAATCCCAGGCCATCACCCGCCTAATTCTGAGAATGAAAACGATTAAATATTCCAAAAGCAGTTTTAAAAAATCTTTTGGGAAGACCTATATTATTATTTTTAATGAAGGAGGTAACAACTTCCCCCTTCTAATACTGAAGAGACCATTCAGCAGGAATTTTTTTCCGGTTCATAAAATTTAATCCAATATTCGATAATATCAGGAAAACCATTTCCATTATTTCTTGGGTCTGCTTTAAATTGAATGCAAAACCAATCAACCGCTGAAAAATTTTGCAGACCTATACAACCGCTTATCCTGAATGAAAAAATCGTCAAAGTATATCCTTCATCCGTTATTGCGCAATACTTTTCTTCGTTTAATTTAATCTTTTTTTTGCTTCCGATGCCGCATCAAGGCCTGTTCCAGATTATCGGTAAGTTCCTGGTTATTAATGAGTTTTGCAAGACAATCCCGGTTGCATTTGGTTCATCTTATTTCTTTTTTTTCAATTACTTAGATTATTTTATTGAAAGGCAAAATTTCTGTCACAGTTATTATTTATTATGTCAATTCTACAATTCATAAGACAAGATTAACACCACTCATAATTAATATTATCAAAAACCACAAAATAATAAATATTTTTTTTATAATTTAATTTTCACTTGCAATAATTAATTTGTAAAATATACAATATAAAAGGAGTTAAAAGTTTATATTATTGCGATTGTATTTTAATGGTATATAATTTGCTATTTCCGATACCCGATATAGATGAGGAAAATTAAATGTATTTCTTAAAAAAATTAGTTTTAATTGTCTTGTTGGTCATTTCCAATGGTATTTCAGCACAAAAAATGGAAGATAATTCAGACCGTTCGAACGTTTTATTATACAAAACCATCTCCGATCAGAAAGAAGTAATTATAACTTCGAGCCCCTTGATATCTAACCAACAAAGAGCTATCCTCCAAATTATAGATTCAGAAAAAAAAGCCCCCCTTGAAACAGAGTTTCCTTTAAAACAAAATTTCGTTTTGGTTGATATTCTTTTATACACAGAATCGACCTGTTACATTATTGGTTATGAAAAACTATCCAATACTCAATACGATATTGGCCTCATGAAAATCAGTTCTGAAGACGGACTTCTGTGGCATAAAGATTTCTCAAAAAAAGGGATAGAAATTCCCCGGTCAGTCGTAAAATTAAATGATGATAATATCGCAATTGCCGGCTTTTGCGCCACAGAAACGGAAGAATTTTATAAAGTGTTGAAGAACGATCTCCATGTTCTAAAGGTCTCTCCTGACGGGAATCGCATTTGGACAAAAACAATTGGTCTGAAAAATATTGATGAAGCCTTTCTTGATCTTTCAGTTACAGATGACAACGAATTATTTCTGCTGGGAAAGCGTAAATATTTTAATGACAAACTTTATGTGATCAAAATTAACAAATTCGGCAATATTACCTGGCAAACAACCCATGATGTCGGACACCTGATAAAAACCGCCCGGCTGACTAACAATACCTCAAATACAGGGATTACAATTCATGCCACTGTACTGGATATTGTTTATGAAACAAAAGAACTTTTCGAAAAAGAAATCCTTTTTGCACTCAATAATAACGGGGCGCGAAGAAATCTGGAAGAACTATCGGCAAAGCAATTGGAATATAACTTTTTTGCTGATATTGATTACCAGAAAGATCAGCAAATGGTGGGTATTATACGCACAAATTCACTCAATATTCGTCGTGATCCCAGTCTTACCTCCGGGGTTGTCACAAATCTTAAAAAAGGGAAAACCGTGGAAATCATCGACAAAAGCAAAACAAAAGTTAGAATCAACCAGATGAATGATTATTGGTATTTATTGAGAGTGGATAATGGTGAAACAGGCTGGGCCTATGGGCACTTTATTGACATCGTTAAATAAAAAAAAGTACCCCCGACAGGATTCGAACCCGTGCTTTCGGCTCCGGAGGCCAACGCTCTATCCGGCTGAGCTACGGGGGCATTAATTAGCCCAAAGTTAATTATAAATTTACTAACACTCAAATATTTTTATGGTGAAACAAATATTTATTAATTTTAAAACTCAAAATATTTTACTTATACTCCTGTTATTCTTTACAATTACGACAGCCTCTGACTATGATTCAACGATTATTAATATTTCTTTTTCGGGAAAAGATACCGTTGCAATTATAAACAAAAATGAGGCTTCTTTATCTTTTGCAGAGATTTCATCCGATACAATTGTGCAACTCGTTTCCTTTGAATTAATTCCGCCTGAAGTCACAGATAACAAAAACCGGGCACGCGATGAGGCACTTCCGGAAGGAATTTATTTTGTAAAAGAAAAAATCACTATCGATGATTATGACCGGCCTGAGATACCGGTGGCGCTCGTTCTAAATTACCCAAATCCTGCGGATCAATATAATAATCGCACCGGCAGTAATGTCTGGATCCAGCAAAAGACAGCAGAAAGTACTCAGAATGAAAGTTGTTTCTATTTGCAAACTGCACTGATAAGCGAACTGCTGCCTTTTTTAAAAATCAATAAAACACCATTATTAATTTTTAATGGCGATATCAAGGATAATTCCAATTTACAATCAGCCAGGTACTGGAATAATTTGATCAATAATTGGAAACAAACCTTTGCATCAAAAATGCTGGTAGACCATTTTAAAATGTATATTGTTGATTCTGATAATCTTAACTTTGATTATGCTGAGAAAATCAATGAGACCATAACCTCAAATCCAGAGGATTATGAATTTGAAATCTCCAATCGAATTATTCTGCAAACGCCTAATGAGAGTATTGCCAGCTTTCATCTCTCCTTCATTGCGGAGGATTATCAAATTGAGCGGCAGTTCAGTTTGTCATTTCTTCCTGTTGAAAACGAGTGGAAAATATTTTCTGAAAATGCCCAGTACAAACCACCTATAAAATTATCCGAAGAGCAACAGATCAGGGAACTGGTCTATGACTGGAAAAAATATTGGGAAAATCAAAATTTTCCGGACTATATCGCACTTTACGCAGAAAATTTTTCTGACGATCGACGGTCGTATCGTCAATATTATAATTACAAGCAGGAGACCTTTCGTTCCATTCCGGAAATCAAAGTGGCTATTGACAACCTTACAATAGAACCTATCAATGGTAATTGGAAAGCGACTTTTCGGCAGGACTACTGGACGCCATCATACCAGGATACGGGAATGAAAACACTGATATTTTCATCATTCAACTCCCGGTTCAAAATCATCTATGAAAACTGGAACCCTTTGGAATAATTGATCATTAATTCGCTATCAATTTTTCCTGTCTGTGACCGGATAATAGGAATTATACTCTTCAGAAAAAGAACCTGAGAAATTACAATTAATTCAGTTGATAAGGACTATCCAGCAGCATCTTAATTTTCCAGTTATCCAGAATTTTTGAAACTTTTTTTGTTTTCCATTTTTTCTGATCAATATTTTTTAATAATTGCATTGCTTCATCGGTGCGCCCGGTCTTGTAGTAAGCGGTGAGCATCAATAATTTTGAATAATCATCCTTTTGTTCGGCATTTTTCATCAACCCGAGACTGAGCGCATCTTCAAATTTTTCTTCTTTTATCAGTTTTGCCAATTGGGTTGTAAGGTGGAATTTTAATTCGATTTTTACAAACAAAATATTGATCAGTATTATGACGGCAAGAACCAGGTAGAAATTCAAATCAAGAAAAAGCAGGGCATAGCAAAGCATGAACAGCACCAGGTATTTTAGCAAGGATCTTATTCGTGAAATGAACTGATATTTATCGAAGTTTTTCATATTTCCTGTGTTTTATTCTTCAACCACACTTTTTCCCTGTCATTCAAATACGGGACCAGGGAATCATAAACCCGCGCATGATAATTATTCAACCAAACAATCTCATTGTTATCCAGCATATCCGGATCAATAAGAGAAAGATCAATCGGGCAAAGTGTCAGAATATCAAATCCCAGGAAAGTTCCGTATTCATTTTCTTTCTTTTGGACTGTAACCATAAGATTCTCGATACGAATACCAAATTTTCCCTTGAGATACATACCGGGCTCATTGGAATGAACCATGCCAATTTTTATTTCATAATGATTGGTGGGCCGTATCTGCTGCGGGCCTTCGTGAACATTGAGAAAATGTCCGATTCCGTGTCCGGTTCCATGCCCGTAATTATAAAACCCTTCCCACAGTGGCGCCCGTGAAAAAGTATCGATCATAGCACCGGTATATCCTTTTGGAAAAATTGCTTTGGAAAGATTAATATGACCCTTCAAAACCGCTGTAAATGCTTTCTTTTCTTCCGTCGTGGGTTTTCCCAGGGAAATTGTACGCGTAATATCAGTGGTGCCATCCAAATACTGCGCTCCCGAATCAACCAGCAATAATCCTTCGGGTTCCAGCACGGCAGCGGTTTCCTTTTTGGCGGTATAATGAACAATCGCGCCATTTTCCTTATACCCGACAATTGTGGAAAAACTCAGTCCCCTGAACTTATCATTTTCGGACCGGAATGATTCTAAGCGGTCTGCTACAGAAACCTCGTCCATTGGTGTTTTTCCCAGATTATTTTCCAGCCAGTATAGCCATTTTACCATGGCTACACCATCGCGTACATGGGCATCTTTGAAACCGTTGATCTCGGTTTCATTTTTGATTGTTTTTAATTCTGTCGGAATATTCAATTTTTTAATTAATTGGCAGCCATTGGGAATCGCATCTTTTATCTTTTGGCTGATTTTATTGAAGTCCACCACAATTTTGCGGTCATCTTTCAGTTTACGTAAAAATTCATAGATTTTATTGTAAGCCAGGAGTTGTATTTTTTCATTCTCAAAAGCATTTCTAAGCCCGCCAGGTACTTTATGATCATTAATAAATAAGAAAACCTCCTGAGTGGTAATGAATGCAAAGGAAACGGCGACAGGATTGTAGTCGATGTCATTACCTCGAATATTAAAGGTCCAGGCAATATCATCCAGCGTGGTGATCAGGTGACAATCAGCCTGATATTCATCCATTTTATCGCGAATTCGCTCGATTTTTGCCGTTCTGCTTTCTCCGGTGATGGATTCATCCAACTGAAAAATTTCTGTCGTAGGAATTGTTGGCCGGTCATCCCAAATTTTATCAATCAGGTCTTCATTATAACTGAGGGAGATTTGTTTTTCAGCCAGGTCCTCAATCAGCTGATCCACTTCTGTCACGGATAAGAGTGAACCGTCGAATCCAACAATCGCTTCATTATCCAAATTATCACTAAGCCATTTGGTATAAGATGGTGTGTCATCGGTGCCCAATTTAAAAAGTTCAATCCCACTCCCCTGAAGTTCTTGCTCAGCCTGAATGAAATACCGGGAGTCTGTCCACAAACCGGCCTTATCCATTGTGACGACCACTGTGCCGGCTGATCCGGTGAAACCTGATAACCATGCCCGCGCTCGCCAATGGTCAGCGACATACTCACTCTGATGGGCATCAGCGCTGGGAGCAATCCAGGCGTCGATATGTTTTTGTCTCATTAATTGTCTTAATTTTTCTACTCTCTCCTTAGCTAAACTCATGAAACCTCCGTCAATTTATAATTTCTTAAAGAATATAAGGTATCAAAACCAAAATTTCAGCAAATAACTAAAAAAGCCTGTCAATAAATTGACAGGCTTAAAGCTGATAAAATGAACAAGTCATTACATTTTTTTCATTCTGCTCTGTTTACGAACACGTTTGACAGACTGAGCTTTTCTGATTCGTCTTTCTTCAGTTGGTTTGATGAAATATTCATTCTTTTTATAATCCTTAAGAATTCCGGATTTCTCGAATTTTTTCTTAAACCGTTTTAATGCTCTTTCAATCGGTTCGTTAGGTCTTACTTTGACTTGGATCATTTATTATCACCTGCCTTTCTTATCCAAGGTATGATCTTAATTTCTCGCTTCTGGTCTTATGACGCAGTCGATTTATGGCTTTTTCCTTGATCTGGCGAACTCTTTCCCTGGTTAAACCGAATTCATCTCCGATTTCATTCAGGGTCAGTGAGTACTCGCGATCAATTCCAAAATACATTTGAATTACTTTGCGTTCTCTGTCTTTTAAGGTCGATAAGGTTTCCCGAATTTCCTGTTTCAGAGAATCCTGCATAATTTCAGAATCAGGATTTTTCTGGCCACTGTCTTTGATTACATCCATGAGACAACTTTTTTCTCCGTCTCTGAAGGGCGCGTTCAATGACTGATGACGGCGGGAAATTCTAATTGCATTGGAAACTTCACTTGTATTCATTTCCAGATTGTTGGCAATTTCATCCTGGCCGGGAGCGCGTTCATTGTTTTTTTCCAATGATTCGGCTTCTTTGGTAATTTTACTAATCGTACCAACCCGGTTAAGAGGCAATCTGACAATTCGCGAATGCTCTGCCAAAGCCTGTAAAATAGACTGCCGAATCCACCATACAGCATAGGAAATAAATTTAAACCCACGGGTTTCATCAAATCTTTCCGCGGCTTTGATCAAGCCAAGATTTCCTTCATTGATCAAATCAGTCAATGGCAATCCCTGTCCCTGGTAATCTTTTGCAACACTGACAACGAAACGCAAATTGGCTTCCGTTAGTTTTTTAAGTGCATTCCGTTCACCTTTTTTTACACGCTGGGCAAGATCAATCTCTTCTTCAGGGGTCAACGGCTCATACTGACCGATTTCTTCAAGATAACGGCCTAAGGCTCGATTAGCATCTGATGATTTAGATTTTTTGACTTTTTTACTCATTTACGAAGAACCTCTATTCTTTAATTAAACGTTGAAACCCAAAAAACAAAAGTCTCTAAGTTTACGTTATTTTTTTCTTTAAATCAACTTTAAATTATCTTTTTGTTTAATGTTATATTAGGGATAATGTTTCAATTTCTCAAAAATATTTAAAATACAGTCACTTAGACACTCTGATTAAACTATCGTTACATTCTTTTTATCACCGGTTTTGTGATTATCTTTAGCGATTCAGACTTTTTGTTATTATTTTTATACTTTATGAATATACAAACAAACTATTTATGATTAAATCATGACAGAAAAAGATAAATCTGTAAAAATCATACAACAGCTGACAAACAAGATAGCAAGCAATAAAAAACATCCTTTTTCAACGGAATACAACAATAAACAGGATGATTTTATCTATTTAATTAATTATCACCAAATTTCACCAATTATTCATTATTTCAAAAACTCATTACCGGAACCACATACGATTATAAATGAGAAAATACTGATAAAAAGTCAAGAGGCATTGTTACAAAATTTTTGCAGAAGTATGCTTTATATCGATTTCCTTAAAAAAAATGATCTGCCGGACTTCTTTCTCGTCAAGGGTCTGGTGTCGGCCCACCTTTTGTATTCATCACCGGCCCTGCGCTCTTTTAACGACCTGGATATTCTTATCGATAAGCGGCATTATCACATTTGGATGGATTTTCTAAAATCATCCGGTTTTAAACAAACGGACAACCTTTCCGATATATTTCCAAACACAATCATTAAGCAATACAATTTCGCCCAACATTTTGTAAATAAAGACAATAACATTGCGATTGATCTGCATCTGAACCTTTCCAATAAACTCCATCCCTTTCAATTTGACCTGTCGGAATTCACTGCCACTCCAAAAATTCTCACAATCGATGGTGTAACCGTCAAAACTTTTGATAATGAACACCTGCTGATCTACATGCTTTACCACGCTTTTAAACATTACTATTTTAAAATCCTCTGGTTTCTGGATATTCACAATTTTTTTGTATCTCTGACTTATGATGAAAAAAAGATTTTGACATTAATAAAAAAATACCGGTTACAAAAACTGTTTTGTTATTATTTAGGAATCAGTACTGATTTATTCGGCAGTACCGGATTACAGCAGGATTCAGAACTACAAAAACACTATAAACCAAAACGTGATCAGGTAATTAATTTAGACACAATTATCCGTGGCGAACTCGCTTCCGGAAATGCCACCAACCGTTTATTCCTGCCAATGAAATACCTATCAAAGACCAGCCAGAAAGTCAAATACCTGATAAAACAACTCTTCCCGCCTGCAGAAACTCAGCCGGAGTTTTATAAAAAATCTACCGGACTGAATAGATGGGATTATTTAATGAATCGATTCTCCCGATTAAAAGGCCTGGATAAATTCACTCCTTAAAAAATGTCCTGTCAAACTTCTGTACCCGGTATAAATTGAATCATCATTGTTTAGCTGTGGCAATGATCTCAAATTCTGCCAGAGATGTCCAGGGCCCATTAAAAGCAGAATTAGCCACAATTTTGACATATCGCCCACTAACAGAGTCATCGAACCGGACAATATTTATTTTTTTGGATTCTCTCAACGTCACTGCTGTGACTGATTTCCAATTTTTCCCGTCATTTCCAAGAAATACTTCACATTTTTTGATCGACCCGTTTTGCGAACCGTCCTGCCGGGGTAATAATCTTATGCCGGCCATCGTATAAGTATTTCCCAGATCAATAATTACTTCATGGGGATGAGCCGGCGTTTTTTCACTCCATTCCGTATGCCAAAAGGTATGGGGATTATTATCAATGATGCGACTGGCTTCCCGTCCCGGTTCATGACTGTCGCTGGATATTATCCGCCAATTGCTTTTATCCACCTCAATCTCACGAATAGGTTTATGAACAAGTTTTTCTGTCACACTGCTGGGAATAAAACCTTTTTTAAAAACCCGCGCTTTTATCAACATATCCTTATCTATTTTGATCGGCTTTTTGTAGATTCCGGATTCCGTGGTTGGTTCATCACCGTTTACTGTGTAATGGACCGTGCCAAAATCCGAACTGATCTCAATTTCCTGATCCTGATTAATTCTGATCAATGGCGGACTTAATTTGAACTTACCGGATGCTAAATCATTGAGATTTTTATCGCTCTCTCTGACAGGCCGAATAGAAAAGGCAAAATTGACTTCTTCAGGATTTAAAATATACTGCGGCAAAACACCCGGTCCACAACTGGCATTCCCAAGTCCCCGTTGCGCATAATCTAAATATAGATAAACATCATCACTTTCCGGCAACTCATTCAGATGCTCCGCTTCATCCAATTCCTGTTCTGTATAGTTCAATGCTGAAAAGGAGAACCTGTCATTTGCAACAAAAATCGCTCCCTGATCATTTCCGTCAAGCATCGCCACCCACCGGGTATCTTCCCGGTTACCCATTGCCTGAGGCCGCACATAAGGCACAAAAAAATCTGTCACTCTTTTAGTATACTGACCGATTAATGCACCAGCTTGTCGATCATTGTAATTCTGCCATGGACCGCGGCCAAACCATGTCACGTTAGCCAATTGCTGGTTGAGTCCCACAGTCATCCCCAATCGCGGTAGTTGTGGCACACCAGACGACGGTTTGATCTCATTATCAATAAAGACAACACCATTGCTAAAAAAGGTATATGTTGTGAGTAAATCAAATAAGAGGTTGTTTTGTGTACCGAGATATTTTTTATGAGATACTATGGTTACCTGGTTGCTATTTTCCGTGACAGTTATATTTTGCACCTCACTTTTCATGCCGTCAAGTCCGGCTTCATACCATTGCTGTCGGATATGATCATTGTCAACGGGAGCGCGAAAAGCAATCAGGTCAAAACCCTGCCCGTTATCAAAGAGTTCTCTATCACCGTAGACAAGAGAATTTAATATGCCACTCTTACGCGAGAGGACTGCCTCAAACGCTCGCCCTTTTATTGTTACTGATTGGTGATTATTCAAAACAGTCAGATTTTTCCGTCCAAAGAGTTTGTCGATCAGGCTCACATTATCTTTTTGTGTAAAAGCGACATTTTCCTGATCGTTTTCTAATTTAAATTGGTCATACGCCACCAGATGACCAGCAGGAAGCAGCGGCGCTTGTTTTTTAGTATGAAAAGTAAGGTTAATGAAATATTCCCGGCCTGGCTTCATTGTGAATTCCTGGTACGGAAGGTTTATTTCACCGGTTTGCTGAGGAGTAATATTTACCGGCTTCATTTCTCCGGATTGTATTCGGTTTCCATTTTCAGTTAACTCCCATTCAATATAAAATTCATTCAGATCTGTAAAGAAAAATTCATTAAAAATTTCGATTTTTCCGGTTTTCAGGTCTATTGGCTGGCAATGGATAGATTGGTAAACATATTTAACTTCATTGAGTTTTGGCGAAGGTGTATGATCAGGAAACAGCAGGCCATTGCAACAAAAATTGCCGTCACTGCCAATATCATCCGGTCCATAATCGCCACCATAAGTATAATATTTATTCCCATTCTCATCAATTTCCAGCAGTCCCTGGTCAACCCAATCCCAGATTGATCCGCCCTGGAGATAATCAGAATTCCTGATCTCCTGCCAGTAATCATTCAGTGACCCCATGGCATTTCCCATGGCGTGGGCATATTCACACATGATCAGTGGGCGCTCCTGCTCACTGGCGCCATAATTCTTAATATAGCTGACACTTGGGTACATCGGACAATAAATATCGGTATGGGGAGCAAATCCGGCGCGTTCATAATGAATTGGCCTGGATGAATCTCTCTTTTTCAACCATTCCGCTGCTTTTTCAAAATTGATTCCGTCGCCGGCTTCATTGCCAAGGGACCAGATAATGATCGAGGGATGATTCTTGTCCCGTTCAACCATTCTTTGAATTCGGTCCAAATGGGCCTCGTACCATTCCGGGTCTTTTGCCAGGCTCTCTTCTCCATAGCCCATCCCGTGGGATTCGATATTGGCCTCGTCAATCACATAAAGACCATATTGATCACACAATTCATACCAGTAAGGGTCATCGGGATAATGCGCTGTCCTGACGGTATTAATATTGTATTGTTTCATCAGTTTAACATCATGGAGCATTGATTCTTTTGAGATCACATGGCCGGTTACCGGGTCATGTTCGTGCCGGTTGACGCCTTTGATCAGAACAGGTTGGCCGTTAACCAGTAGTTGGCCGTTTTTGATCTCACTGGTACGAAATCCGATTTTTCGGGATATAACTTCAATATTTTGTTTAGTTTTAGCCAGTTCGATTACCAATGTATATAAATTCGGTTTTTCAGCCGACCATTTTTTCACGTTTTGTAATTCTGTGGTAAAATGAGTTTTCCCATCTTTTATTTTACCGGTCTCTTGATAAATCAATTCATTTTTATTATTCAGGATTTGAGTTTTTACTGTGTGTTCCAGAGAATTTTCTGTCAATTCGATATCAATTTCAAATATTCCGTTTTCATAGTTCTCATCCAAAGTGGCTTTTACAAAATAATCTTTGACAGATACCGCTGGTTTGGAGTAAAGATAAACATCCCGCTGAATACCACTGATCCGCCAGAAATCCTGACATTCCAGATATGACCCGTCAGACCAGCGGTAAACTTCCACCGCGAGCATATTTTCGCCTTTTTTCAGATATTCCGTTATATTCCATTCGGCCGGTGTTTTCGCACCCTGACTGTAGCCGACTTTTTCGCCATTGATCCAGAGATACATGGCCGATTTTACAGCGCCGAAATGGATAAATACCTGTCGATTTTTCCAATTTGATGGAATTGTGAAACTTCTGCGATAGGAACCAACCGGATTCCAATCATGAGGAATATTAGGCGGGGTCGGTCTTTTATGGGGAGAAAATGCATAGGGCTGATTTAAATAAACAGGAATGCCATATCCTTCAATTTCCCAATTGGCCGGCACCACGATATTATCCCAATTGCTGACATCGTACCCCGGTTTATAAAAATCCCTGGGGCGGTCTGCCGGTTTTCTGACCCAATGAAACTTCCAACTACCATTCAAAGACTTGTAATACGGAGATTGCTGTATCGGTTTTGCCAGCGCATTGTCTTCATTATCAAAAGGAATGACCTGTGAATGGGGATCAAGTTTGTTCCGCCCAAACACTTTTGGATTTTCCCAATCCATTATTTTTTCAGCATGTAAATCGATTACAATTATGCCTAAAAGAATAGTCATTAAACTTAATAACTGTCTCATTTGTCTCCCCCGCAATGGTTTAATTTTTAGTTGTTAAAAAAGCGACAAAAGACTAATTCTGCCGCTTCGGTAAATTCATTTTTTTAAAGCTTTTATACATAGGCCGTCGGATTCAGGTGCTCCACTTCGAAAAGTTCCCGGGCTTCCAGCATGGCGACACCTAGCGCACCGGCCACAGTTCCCAGGTTTGACACCTCAAACCGAATGTTTTTATTAAGATGTGTCATGGAATATTTCATGGCTGAGGTCTGTATGGAATTGATAATAAACTCATTGACGGTGGCAATTTTTCCACCGAATATGATCATTTCCGGATTGATGATGTTGATCAGTTGCGCCAGACCAAATCCCAAATAGGAAGCGGCTTCTTCCAGAATTTCAATGGAAAAGGTATCGCCCTGGTTGGCCGATTCAAAAATAATCTTGGCGTCAATTTCTTCAATAGACTGTATTTTGGAAGTAATCATGGTTTGCGCGCCTTTTTGAATTTTCTCTTTAGCTACTCTGGCCATGGCTTTTCCCGAAGCATAGGTTTCAAGGCATCCGCGCTTGCCGCAATAGCATAGATTGCCTTCCGGCACCACTTGCAAATGTCCAAATTCGCCGGCATAATAATCACTGCCGTAAAAGATCTTCCCATTCAGGATCATTCCCAGGCCAAGTCCCCATCCCATATTAATACAGAGGACATTTTCTTTACCTTTGGCAGAACCGAACCATAATTCACCCAAGGCCATTGCCTTGGCATCATGTTCGATATTAACCGGTTTATTAAATTTATCACGGATCATTTCCTCCAAAGATTCCTCACCGAAATTAAAATAGGTTTCACTGATTCCTTTGGGGCCCTGAATAATGCCGGGTATGGAAATACCAATCCCCAAAACCTTATTATAATCGACTTTCGCATCTTTCAGAATTTTTTGAACCTCTTTGTAGAGTTCGTCGATCACTGATCTTTCATTGCTTTGCAGATTAACCGATTCCCGTCTTTTTTGTAAAATCATATCCTGGGCCAGATCAAGTACAACAAAATCAGTATTGGTTCTTCCAATATCAATTCCCAATACATATCCGGCATCTCCATTCAGTTTGAATACAGAAGGCGGACGCCCGGCACCACGATTTTCTTCTTTTAAATCCAATTCGAGAACAAATCCTTCATCGGCTAATCCGGCTACTATAGTTGTAACCACAGGTAGGCTGATCCCTGTAATATTCTTTAAGTCAGTCAGGGATAAATGCTCTTCATCCAATAATGCCCGAAGAATCAAATTTCTTCGAATCATGTTCTTTTTTCTTACCTTACTCATATGCCCTCTTATCCAATATTTAATAATTATGTGCTTTTTTGATAATTGTAGAATTTTAAAAATTTACCGACTAATTATCAATAACTTTCTCATATCTTTATTATTTTATTAAAATCATTTTCTTTTTTAACGTTAATTTTTCTGTTTTTAAAACCAAAATATAGACACCTGCCGAAACTTTTTGGTTATTTTCATCTGTTGCGGCCCAGAAATTTGTATAATGTCCCTGGGCTCTGATACCGTGAAAAAGCTGTCTGACCTTATTTCCTCTCAGGTTATACACAGCCAGGTCAATTTCCATGCTGTTGGGCACAAAATAATCTATCCGCGTATTTGGATTGAAAGGATTCGGATAATTTTGATTTAATTTCAGCGATTCGGGATATAGGACATCTTCATCCTCAATTGCAGTGGTTTTACTGATCTTTACCGGATCGGAATTCCAGCAATTAATACCAAATATGGTTTTTGTGATAATACGCATGTAATAGGTATTCTGAGTATTGAAATCCAATTTTGTCACAGTAAATCGTCGGTCACTTCCCTTTTTCCATTCTACGGATTCATAATGATGGGGATATAGCGCACCGGTTTTGTAAACCAGGTTATTAAGATTCTCATCTGAATAAAACCGAATATCAAACCTTTCCTGAGCCGCCCATTCCGGTTTTTCATAGTCCCAGGTCACAGTTACAGTGGAATCATTATCAATTGTTGCTTGTATATTGGTCAGCTCCGGATTTTGGGGATCAAAATTCTGGTTAGGAGTAATATTTAATGTAGTCCCAGAAAGGGTCCTGTCTTCCGGAATAAAATCACCACCGCATGCCAGCCATATTTTACTTTCGTCACGAACTTCTGCCTGTGTATTGGGATCATGTCCGTCAGCAGTGGCCGGATTGTTTTCCTGGTCATTAATTGTATAATAAGCATGGTCATAGGTGTGCCATAATCCGCCCCAGTATTTTTTCCGGGCATTAAACACATAACAGGAACGGTGCAATTCGGCAGTAGCAGCCCAGTCTTCAACAAAAACATGAACTTCACCGAGATCTTTTTCAGGCTGACCTGTTTCCGGATTATCTGCCCGCCATAACGTGGCAATATGCATCCATTCGTCGGTTTCAAAATCAAAGACCCAATAATCCCGGGTGGCCCCCGGAAAGGAGTCTATTGTAACTGACCGCATTTTTACTAATAACCGGTAAGGCTGATTATTTTTCCACTGATAGTTTTTCCAGGTTTTTATGCCTGTGCCTTCACCACCGAAACCACTGCCATTAACACGATACCCGCGCCAAAGAATACGCGCTTCGGCACCATCCGGTACGGCCTGAACATCACCATCGACATAATCCCACAAAGAAAAATGCAATGTCCTGTTTTCCCCGTGGTCCTGTATTCCGGCATAACCTCCGGTAAAATTGATCGGTGCATAATAGGTGTAGGGTGATGAAGAGTCCACCTCAATATCCACCATTAATAATTCGGAGCCTTTATCGGAACCATCACGAAAAGACAAATGTAATGAACTGGCCCAGCCATCCAGGTCCTCAGCCGGATCAAAGGAATCATTGAGCATAAACTCTGCCGCTGAAGCCCAGATATTATCATTCACTTCCGATAAGGCGACAAGTCGAACAAACTGTGCGGTCATTGGTGACGGCAATTCTTCTGTTTGCTTATTATTTTCATTGTTCCAACTACCTGATAAAACCGGCTCACCCCAATTACTTGTATCATTGGTTACATAAAGCTCAAAGTCTTTAATTCGACCATTAGCAGAACTCTGTCGGGGCCAGTAAGAAAAATTTTCTATTGTATATTCCTGGTCCAGTTTAAAAATGATTTCATGAGGATAATCAGGATTAGTGTCACCGGACCATTCAGTATGCCAGATGGTTTCTTTATCTCCGTCTAAAACATTACTGGCCTGACCATCTTCTCCCGCTGTTTCTTCACTGTCAACATAGATGACACTCATTGCGCTTTGTGGAATTTCTTCCATCCCAAAGATGACAGATACCAACATCAGCATAACATAAACAATAGTTGTAATTAATTTTGTTTGTTTTCTCATTTTTCGCTTCTAATCCTCTAAATAATTTCAATTGTCTTCAAAAATTTTATATCCTTCGAACTGCTTCCAATCATGATGTCAAACTTGCCCGGCTCCATTAAATATTCACCCCTGTTGTTATAATAACCGCAATCATGCAAATTAACCTTTAATTTAATTTTTTTTGTCTCTCCGGCATTAATTTCAGCCTTTTTAAAAGCCTTTAATTCTTTAAAATGGGACCAGTAATATGGGTTCCCTTCGCTGGGTGCGCCACTCATGGCCGGTTGCTGTGTCAGGATATCCCAATTTTCATCGGACCATTTAATAATATCAATAACACCATCAACTGTTGCCTCGGTGCCGTAATGATTATTGGGCAAATGTCCATGACCCGGATTATCGCAGCCGATGTATGCAAAACCGGATTTTACGGAATAGGATTCTTGTGTGTACTTATTGATTAATTTTGTGGTCTGGACAATATTATCGACTGTAACAATGCGCTTTATGCCTTCATGCTCAAGCACATAATTTTTAGCAAAACTCAATGAAACAAGGAATAATAGAATCAGGATTGTGCTAATAGCTGGTTTTAACAATTTTTTCTCCGTTGTTGGATAAAAGTTAAAAAGCAGGAGGATCGGCAGTTCCCCCTGCTTTTTGGATAAGAATATTATTTTAACAACATCATTTTCTTAATAGCGGTATGTTCACCGGCCTGGATCTTGTAAAAATAAACGCCGCTGGCCAGGGTGGATGCATCAAATTTTACCTGATGTTCACCGGCGGTCATCGGTTTGTTTTTAACAAGTTTGGTGACTTCGCGTCCCAAAATGTCATAGATGTGAAGATTAACAACTTCATGTTTCGGTAAGTAATAGGTAATCTGTGTCGTCGGATTGAAGGGATTCGGATAATTCTGTTCCAGTTTGAATTGTCTGGCGAATTTTTCTTCATCCACAGCGACAGTAACTTCGGCAGTATCCAGATAGATTACAGTAGCCGTACCTTTGAAGCCGGCTGCGTTTTCACCGTAAACACCTAACCATTTTGTCCCTTCGGGCACTTCTAGATTTTCAATGGTTGATCCCAGACCGGACTGAAATTCCTGAAAAGGAACAATCGCGGCATCATCAAAGAAAACTTCTCCGTAACAAGGAAGTTTGCCGGGATAATCGCTTCCGATACCCACCTGGAAATAATGTCCCCAGTGTGACCAGAAACATCCGGCTGGTACCAGCGGATATGCCTGTTCTTCCCAACCATCACTGGTGCCATACTTTTTATCATAGCCATAATTGGTGGGGAAAAATTCAGCATTAATATGAAAGGTATCATGATAATATCTCGGGAAGATATAGACGCCATCAATATTCAACGAATCTTCCGGAGATGGATCCCTGTCAAAAATTGTCTGATTATCAGAGGGTAATACTTTTGATGATCTGTCAGCTGCCAGTTCAACATCGGTATAATTGGCCATCACTCTGTACAGATAAATATCAGATTTGTCCATTAACTGACCATTGCTGGGTGTATACTGACCCCATGTAGCACAAATGCCTTTGTCCTGATTATCAGGGTCTTCCGGACCAATGTAGACAGCACCGGAGCCGTCAATACCAAAGCCCTGGTCTGCCGGCAGCCATTCCATATAAGCCACATCAAAATTTTCCGGTTCGCTGGTGGCTTCATCATATTTTGTCCAACTGGCGAGAGCGCCGGTGGAATCAGCCTCTTCAAAAGAAGGATTGGACAAGAGATTTTCTTCCGCTGTCCACTCCAATGGTTCTTTTGTCAGGTTGTATGATATTCCTGTTTCACCGTCAATATAAATATTGTAGGTACCATCATCATTTTTGGTTACTTTATATTCATTATTGATCATACCGGGAGCTTTTCCCAGGTTTTTAAACCGAACATTATCCACCCAAACTTCCAATAATGAATCAGGATGCAGCACCGGAGACCCGTTTAGTTCCAATCTGAAAATATTCTGCAGGTAATTGGAGGGCTGACTGGGATAAAAAACAGTGTCTTTTAGTGTGATCCAGCCGTCAGTACTGCCGGTTTCGTCCAGTCTCTCGTCTTCTTCATTGATCAAGGGCGCTTCCACATAATACCAGCCCTGGGCAAATTGTAATTCCTGCTGATACATGTGAGAAATTTTTACATCACAGCTGACTTCATAAATATTGTCCGGAAACATTGGGAAATCCTGGCACCAACCTAACCAGCCCACTTCGCTGGTATCGTCGATATTATGGACAAATTTAACAGCTTTGGAACCATTTACGCCTTCGCCGTCAACATAAGCATAATTCAGGCTGTCTTCACCATCATTGGCATAACCAATGATGCTCATGGCGGTATACCAATTATTAGGCGCAAAATCATTGGTGGGGTCGGCTTCTTCAAATCCATTATTAGCCAAATCAGTGGGTTGTTCACCGGTCTGTTCCAATTTTACATCATCGATCCAGACTTTTCCTCTTCCTTTGAATCCAAAGGAGATCATCAGACCGCCCATCCACTGGGATTCAATTTCCACTTTTTCCCAGCCATCACTCAGGCCGGTCCATGTCTGTTCAATGTCACCGTCATAAAATCCCTGGCGGTAATCGGCTTCTCCTTCTTCAATTTCATATTTGGTCCAGAAGGTCACTTTAAATTCCGCTCCCATTTCCAAAGTATCCGGCAGATCAAAACCGGCAACCGAATAGGTCATGATTGTATCAGTGACATTGGTTAAGAAAAGTGATTTGGCGCCGGTATGATATTCATCGGACACAATCGCGACCGAATCAATATCAGATGCATCAAAATCAACATTTTTGATCAGGGTGTCACCCTGCCAAAACACGGTATCTGGCGCATAATCATTAATACCCCAGGCTGCTGTACTGACCCAGTCCAAACTGTCGATGGGCTGGTCAGTTTCGAAACCGTAATCCATGACAACATCACCAATTTCCATCAATCCTCCAAAGGAAATTGACGTAATGGCCATCATTACGAGTGTTAAAATTGTGAGTTTTGAAAACTTTTGTAACATTGTTTTCTTTGCCTCCCTTTTAAAATTAAAATTACCACTTACTTTCGTTTTGTTTCTCAGAAGGAAAATCCTAATGAAAATTTTTGTATATCACCGATCAGGCCGAACGGTGTATAGGAATAATTAAACCTCAGTGTTCTCGACATCAAATTAGTTGATAGACCGGCGCCAAAAGTCAGTCCCTGTTCACCACTGCTGAACTTATAACCGGACCTGAGTGCAATCATGTTTTTCAGATTATATTCCAGCCCGATCTGGGCTTTTTCCTGTTCATCCACACTTTTATTCCAGTTGATGGCGATAAATAATTTATCATTGTCTGTTATTATATTTTCAATGGGTTTGGCAGCTCCGATCGTATAGATCAGTGGCAGGCCATAACCTTCGCTAACATAGGTGATCTGCGGTCCAAAATTGCGGATACTGACCGCGATAATGGTGCCTGTCAACATTCCCGGCAAATCCGAATGATACTGCAGGCCGATATCACCGGACCAGGAGACTTCGTTAAAGACCCCGGATACCATGTTCAAATTCAAAAGTTTGGCAGTAAACCCAACTTTAAATTTGTCGGTATAGTTTCTGGCATAGGTAAGGCCATAGGCATAATGCCCCACGTAAAATGTCTCCCCGGTTCCTTCCGGCTGGAGTACGGTACGCACTTTCATATCATCAGTACCAAATCCCAGCACTGACAGGCCAATAGCATGATGTCCAAATTTCCTGGCAACACTCAGATAAGAAAGGCTGATGCCGGCCGGCATACTGGTTCGTCCCACATCCATATCCCCGCCACTGATATTCATTAGACCGGCGGGATTAGAAAAGACCGCGCCGGCGTCATCAACGATTGCGATTGAGGCAGCCCCCATGGCTTCTCCCCGTGGCGTTGGCGACATTTTTAAAAAAGGGCATGCTGTATTCCCGGGTTTATCATAAGTCTGTGCGCTCAATGAACGAAAACCAACAAATAGCAGAAACACGATAAATATTACCTTGATACTTCTATACATATTTTTTGTTTGTCCTGGTTTCATCATTTGTCCTATTTATTTTACAATTACAAATTTACCGACCTGTTTAAATCCCTTATCACTATCTGTTCCCTCTACTACAAAATAATAAACACCGCTTCCCACAGCATGATTATTATTGTTAAGCAGGTTCCAGCCGGCAATATTATGGCCTTTAAGTTCTCTGTTATGGTCGATTGTATTGACTTTAATTCCGTTGATCGTAAATATATGGATCTTACAGTGAGCAGGGAGATTCATAAAAGCGATTCTTCTGTCAATTTCATACCAGTCGTCTCTCAAATCCTGGGTTGGAAATTCCCATTGGGGATTGGAGGAATAATCAACGTCGGCACGATAGGGATTAGGTACAACAAATACATCCGCCTCGTCGGAACTTTCAGGCGTCGGGCCGGGCATGGTGGATTTTACCAGGTAATTGCGCGGCGATTCCAGGGGACCAATACCCGAACTATCATCCCGCATGTCAAAAGAAGTAACCGAATAATAATAGCGCAAGCCATTTTTCAAACCCTCGTCAACAATTGAATACCGGAGACCGGAATCATACCCGCTACCGTTAATACTATCATACTGGGCAATTAATTCCCAGGGGCCATATTCGCTTTTTTCACTGCGATAAATGCGATAGCCATCAAAATCTTTGGTAATGCCATCATTCCTGGAATTGTCAATGGATTCTTCCGGTGAATAGCCTTCATAATCATCATACCATTTCCAGTCAATCTTGACACCTTTGTCAACTGGTTCTAATTTAAATTTTGGCGGATTGGGAGATTTGGGTACCTGAAAACCGGCACTGTACAAAGACCTTGCATTTTTCATATTCCCGCGAAGTTCCTCTATTCCGGCCCCACCTGCCAGGGCGACAGTGACCCGAATTGTATCACCGGGTGCCAGCTCCGGATAGGGACCTTTGGCAAACAGTCCGCGCATACTGCCGGTTGTCTCATCAGTATAGGTTCTGTCAATTTCATTTTTGGACATTTCACGATAGTAATCACCATTGGTGTGAGGGTCTTTGGGGCCGTGTTCCCAGCTCCAAAACCGGTTATTCAAACCACTAACCGTAACACTTTCACCGGGTTTGGATACTCCCAGAACATTCCAGCCGATCAGTTCGTTATTGGGAAAATCATCTCCACCAGTGCCAACATGGTCTCCCTGAACCATAAACTTACCGGCTTCATCCCAATAGGAAAGATCATCACTGATAGTTACACCTTTGCTGAAGTCACCACTGTGTGGATCGGAATACACGCCAAAATAAACATCTTTCCAACTGGAATCATGTTCATTGATAATAAAGTAATCGATAAAAATAATATTTTCGTACCATTCATTTGACCAGGCATATGACCGTTGAATAATATGGGCATCCATCGGTTCATGCAGCCGGAAAATATCCGGCGCTTCCGGTGTTTCTTTTGTCACTTTATTATCATAATACTGGCAAATGATGTCTTCGTGAGAAATCGGATAATAATCATCTGACAGCAGCCCATTATCATCAAAGAAAGTAGCCACGGTATTGGGATCAATTTCCGGATTCTGTTTTTCAAATATATTTGAGGTGTACATCACATGATTATCATCACGCCTGGGTGCGAATTCATGGACACTTCCGCCGGGGGATCCCTGTGAATCATAGGCACCGGCAACACTGACCAGCGTATCACCGCCAACCAGGGCGCCCAGCCAAAAGCCATTCCACGCTAAAAAGGAATTATTGCTGGATGTCGGATAAACCAAAGAATAACTATAGCCGGAAATTCCATAATAAGTTGCATCATTATTACCGGTATTGCCGACGGCAAACTTAACATTATTGATTTGATGATATTTAAAGTCAACATTTGGCGGCGGAAATTCCTGGGCTGACAGTCCGCCAAACATTATTAATAAACTGAATAATAAATATGCGCAAGTTCTCATTATAACCCTTTTTATTAATTAAAGTTAATTTTTATACCGAGCCTGATTAATCGTTCCCAATTATAGGTGTTTATTCCGCGACTAAAGATCACATCAGGATATAGCATATAATAATCACTGGTGCCGCTCAGATCACCATAATCAAGAGCTTCTCCGGTTCGTCTGTTAAAACCACCGGAACCAATGTTTATATTTCTAAAATTCAGGAGATTATTGGCTTCCAAAAACAGCCTGAATCGGATTTTTCCAACTCTGAACCCTTTTTGTATATCGGCATCCAGATTGTATCTGTCCGGTCCGGTTTCGGTGTTTGCTTCCACATAGAGCTGATTCGGTATAACTGGAGTGTATGGATAGCCGGAAGAATAAGTTCCCATTAAATTCATGGAAAAATCTTTGAGGTGATAACCAAATATTTCGATCGGTTTGGTCTCCGGTACATAAAAGGAGAACTGTAATTTCGCCACATGGTTAACATCATGCCCCACCCGCTGCGCCCTGACCGGCGGAGGCACTGATTCGCCTTTTTGATAGGCATCAAGGGCAGTCAAACTAAAACCCCGGGCCAAAGTATAGGCGTAGTTGGCTGTTAAAGCGTAATAATTAGAATATTCTTTCCGTAATTCGGTTTCAAATCCCCGGGAAGACCCGAAACCAGTGTTTTCATAAATAATATTGATGGGCTCAGTATTCGTTTGGCGCCCGCCGATGGAGCCGGCATAATCTTTTCCAAAAATCTTAACTCTCAGAACAAAATCGCGAATAAACTCCGTTTCCACACCAACTTCATAACTGATGGACTTGCGCGGATCAAGATTCGGATTACCAATCGTACTGTTCAGGAAGGGATCAAGATACATATGACTAAAACTCGGTTGCTGTGCAAAATAGCCATAGTTAAAAAACACTTTTGTCTTAGTATTGGCCGGAATTGAGAGACCAAAGCGCGGACTGTAGGCAACCTTCACCTTATCAAATTCTTCAATATCCTTGCCGGTATGTTCATTAAATGCCTCAATATATTTTTGTGAATTTATGGTATTACCATGAATGTAATAATCAGCGCGAAGGCCTACCAGGAGATACATTCCGGCGTAGTCGATCCGGTCCTGTATGTACCAGCTGCCACGCTGCGGTGTATCATTGAAATACCAGCGCAAACTTCCGTAGCGCGAGTGTTCACCGGGAAGACTATCCCGCATCGGGTAATAATTATTATAATTACTGATGCTCTGATATTGAATATCTTTGTATTGATAGGAGCCCCCGAATTCGAACTTATGGATTTTTGCAATATGCTTCACAAACTGAAAATCCATGTCCCAGACATCACTGGTAGATTCATTATAACTTTTTGTGATCCCCTGATCGATAAAATGATCAAAATCATTATCAATGTTTTCCGGCGGGCCGACATAATTGGGATCCGTCCGGTTCCATAATATATTTTCTTCACCCAGTCCAAGAGAATTGAGCGAGTCATAGACTGATTGAATGTTGGTAATATTGGTTGATATTTCAAAAAATTCATTGGTTTCCGGATTATACACCGGCAATGTCAAATCATAATTCCAGGTATCTTCCGGTGTTTTCAGTCCCAACAAACCATTATAACTGTGGCTGTTTTGTTTTGACACATTAAACCGGTAATAGGTGTTTTCACTCAGGGAGTGACGAAAAATTCCGGTGAATTTGTTGACAGTGTTTTCACCAACTCCCACACGGTCTGGCAATTGCCGCCAACTATAGACATATCCTTTATTGAAATTATTCTGGTATCTGTATTTCAGATTGAGACGTATTTTTTTGGTTGGTTTATAATCAATACTGGCGGTCCCTTTGTAATTGGTATGCTGGTGGTTCGGTATGTTAAAGGGCCCCAATTCGGTTTCGCCGTAATCTCCGCCCATATGATAATAACCATCTTTCAGATTGGTGGAAAAAGTCGTGGAAAAGCTGCCGTCGCCGGGGAGGAAATTCATAGGCCCGTTAATTCCCAGGTAACCGTAATTATAACCTTCGTTCCGTCCGGAACTGACCTGGTCGGTTTTGGCATGGAAATCCACATCAATATAATCTTTGCCGGATTTGGTAATGATATTTATGATCGCGCTCTGGGCATTTCCATAACGGGCATCAAACCCGCCTTTGATGATCTCCACTTCTTTGATCTGATTGATATCAATATCCACTGCATTGACTCCGGTAATCGGATCATTGACCGGAACTCCGTCAACCAGGTAGAGCACCTCATCACTGCGGCCGCCCCGAACATGGATTGCGTCATCCACCTTCACCACACCGGCCTGCATGGCAAACAGGTCACTGGCATTGGTGACCACAGGCATTCTGGAAATCTCCTCACTGCCAATTACCTGTGAAGAACTGGCGGTTTTTACATCCACGGCCGGTTTTTCGGCTGTGACGATCACCTGCTCACCCTGAATTGTTTCCGGCTTCAGTGCGGCATCAATTTTTGTCATCCGGTTAGCGCTGACTTTTACTTCTTTGACAATATATTCACTGTAACTGATAAATGTGATTTTCAGCGTATAGGTACCGGCCGGAACCTGAGTAATCAGATAGAGACCATTCTCATCACTGGCGGACCCAAAGACTTCACTTTTATTATCATTGCTCACTAAAACAACATTAGCGCCCATTAATGCCATTCCGGTTTCGCTGTCAGTAATGCGACCTTTGACAATTCCATAATCAGCATAACAGATTGTCGTCATCATCAGAACGACCAAACCGATGAAAAATGCTTTTGCTCTATCATTGTATTTAAAAATTTTAAAACTATTCATTACTATCCTACTTTATTTAGAATGGTTTTTCTTCATTAAAATACGTTTCCACTTCCGATATAATAGCCGCACCGCTTTCGACGGTAAAAGGGTACATTGGAAACCCACAGAACACCAAACGATAAGAATCATTATAATATCCGATTCCCACATCAGCGCCATTCCAGTTCAGATTGGCGGAATCACCGGTTGCATATTCAAATACAGGTTCGGCAAAGTCCCCAATATCATTGATATAGGTAACACCGGCTACGCCGCCAATTGAGGCGCTGATCTTATTGCTGTCCACAATTGCGGTATCCGGGCTATTGACAAAATTCAACCCCTGTAATTTGTCCGGGACACTGCCGCCCATTCGATAATCTTTGATATGAAGAAAATCACTGATAAAATCGCCATAGTAAAGCAATTCTTCGCGCACACTATTGCGATCCAGTTTTTCCAGGGTTTCTTTGGTTGTGATCATCAGCCGGCCGCCGGTCTCCAGATATTGTGTGAAAACCGGCACCATCCGGTCGATATTGGTATTACCGGCATCTTCCGAATGGTAGAGAACATATTTATATTTTTTAATCTCTTTCATGGTAATGATTCCCCGGTCTTTTACATCCCAGGTACCGACATCCTGCTTTCCCAAATAATTGAAGATATCTTCAAAATACTGGTCATGATCGGAATCTTTGGGTTTGAACCGGGTATTTGTATCATCAATGATCAGCCACTCCCGCTTATTTTCATCAGGCAGATATAAGTACAAATTCAACTCGGCAGCTGTTGTATCATCTTTATAAGCGGTATTTCTGGCTTTCACGTAAAGTTTATGAGGCCCTTCAATTGTGCCTGATATTATTTTCGGATCAATATAAAAGGCGCTGTCGCTCTGGGGAGATGACCATTCACCATCATCAATTTTGTAAAGGTAATCCATTATTTCGGGAGGATTGGCGTAATTATAAGGATTGGGCTGAGAATCAGCCACAACGACTTTGAACCCTTTCCAGATATAATCAGTCTGTGCATTCACCAGCAAAGTGTCCTGATCATTGGGAAAAAGAATTCTGGTATCCGGAGCTATGCTTTGTCTCGTATAGATTGTCAGGCTGTCGCCCACCGGATCAACTCGTCCGTCCTTGTCTTGCGCATAAACCGTGATCACCTGTTTATTAACCTTATCCCGGGACGGGAAAACAATCGTTTCAGACTCCTTATCGGTAAATACCGGCTCCTGTACGACAACTTCACCCTGCTCCATAAACTCCGAGGTGATCTGATAATAAAAGCCCCTGACCAGACTATTATCTGAAATTCCCTTCCAGCCGATCTGCAGAACCGCCTGGTATAATTGTGAAATCGGGGCCGGTTCATTTTCTGCCGGAACGTTCAAGATTTTGGTCGCCGGTGGTTCGATTTCTTTTTTCTCGCCCCCCAATTCCGGATTGAGCATATCCGTACAACTGATCACCACCAGCGTCATTGATAATAATAGAATTAAAAATAATTTTTGTATCATTTTCATATGCATACTCTAATTTTGTCTGATATTAATATTGCCAATTGCAGCGCTGTCATCACCGACAGTACTGAAATAAAACTTATCACCGATCCGTCGTATGCCTTTATCTGCATAATAGGTCAAATAGATATCTGTGGTTTTCCGGGATTCATGGGAAAAAACCTGGTTAATTCGAACCATTGTTTCGGCTTCTTCACCCTGATAGTTCAACGGATAGGTTTTGCCACCAATCACAAAGGTGGTATCTTCCGGTGTAATCTGGAATTCCAGACGTGTATAATCATAAGGCGGCACCAGTCCTTCGGCAATTTTTATAGTATCGGAGCTGGTACTCAATATATTGATACTTTTCACACTATCGCGATTTTGCCGGAACATATCTTCATTTTGATAAAACTGCGTATACAGAGTATCATTATAGAGTCTGAAATTTGTACATTTAACCTTTAAACTGTCAGTTTCCTCAACAATATTTTGGAAAGTGGAATTCTCCCCCAAACTGTAGGTAAACCATACCCGAACCTTGGCCGGGTCCCTAATTTCCTGATAAGTTGGAAAATCACAGGTCATTACCCACAACAAACCGACTATAAATGTTAATAATATTAGTTTTTTGGACATTAGATTAACCCCATGTTTTATAATCCCTGAAGGTCTAATACTTTTACAATCACATCTTCTTTTTCAATATCTACATCACCGGTTTCAATATTAGCTGATTTGATACCATAATTATGTTCACCAAGAATAGCGATTTTGTGATTATCAATAATTGTTAAGCCAACCGGTTTATTCGAAAATTCAAGTGACAGATCATATAATTTACGTTTTGCAGCATAGGAAATTTTTCTTCCCTGGCTCTGGGTGTTGATAGAATCCTTGTCGGCTTCAGAAAGGGTTTCATAAGTGCGATAATGGGTGATGTTATTTTCATCATCTTCCCAAAACAAGCCTTCAGAAGTTGGCGAAACCCAGGCCCCGGCAGAACAAATTACCTTGACAAGAAGATTACGGACATTGTCCCCTGTACGGCCGTATTCCGTTACATAACAAGTGGTATCATTATATACAGCAATACCCAGGATACTGACATCTTCAGGATGGACGCCATCAAAAGATTCCGGCTCCACCCGGTAAATGGCTGACATATCATAAGCATCCCCCGGATCTTTTCTGACAATTCTTCGCTTGTCTTTGTATAAAGTCAACGAATCCAGCTCAACCAAATCGCCGTCCTGGAACAGTACCGGGTAATTAATCAGATTTTTTTCGATAGTCATCCACAACCTGTTTTTCGTGTCCACATCAATGCCGGCAAATCCACCGTCACCAACACGGCCGGCATAATATCGGCGTAACCCCTCGTAAGGACGAAATCTGCGCAGGATATTAGCATGATCACCTTTATCACCAAGACTTCCCCAGCGGCCGGTAACCTCCAATAATGACGGCGCATATTTTTCTGCTACCCAATAGGAATTGCCGGCGGGATTATAAACAACACCACCGGGATTCATACCCCAAAAGGCTACATCCAATTCCGGATTAACAATTTCCACATCTGTTCGGGAAGGTAATCCGCTGACGCTTTCGCCCTGCAGGGTTTTGATAGGATGACGGTCAATGATTTCAATAGTGTTATTGTCATTTAATTTGACTCTTACAATTTCCGGGATAAAATCAGGTGCTAAAAAATTCACTTTTTCTCCGGTGCCGATAATTTCATTGATTACCGGTCCCCTGTCAGTCACAAAAACGAATTCATTATCACTGATATAATCTATAGATTGGAAGCCCCCCAGTTTAAAATCACTGCCATCTTTTAAATTCGGAAGATTCCCCCATTTCAATTTATAGTCACCGTCAAAGCTTGGGTTGGAAATCAGTACTTTATCACTTTCACATTGATAGATAAAAATCAATATAAATGAGAAAAATAAACCACCAATAATTAATTTTATGTATTTTTTCATAATCCTCCCATCTAAACTATTTTTTATTTCTCCTAATATTAAGTTTAAAAATATTTAACATCAAGAGTTTTTTAATTTTTTTTAAAAATTACTGGGTATTTTATTAATATTGTAATTAATTACCATTTTAAAACCATGCTAACTCCTCTAATAATCAAGATAAAATATTAATTTTCCGGTTTTTTAAATATTTTTAAAAATTAAAAGGCTTTTATAAATTCTCCTCAAATTATAGATTTAATTATGGTTGATATCATTAAAATAAGAGTTCGTGGATACCATATTGACGCCTATGGGCATGTCAATAACACACGGTACCTGGAATTTCTGGAAGAAGCCCGCTGGACAGTCAAAGACCGTTATTTACCCTATTTTAATAAATATTCCAAAAAACACGGCCTGGTGGTCGCCAATAATACAGTCGATTATTATGCTCCCTCCTTCCTGGGGGATTTACTCAGAATTGAATCCGGCATCAACAAGATTGGCAACAAAAGTGTCCGGTTCAGACATGATATATATAATGATGATACAGGCAAACACATCCTAACAGCTGTAGCCACCTTTGTACTGTTTAATCATGAAAAAAATATTTCAGAACAAATACCCGGGGAATTAAGAAAAAATTTTACTATGATTTTGATTGATAAATAATAATTTTATCATCATTTTTCTTTTTTTTTCGTTGCTATATTTAGGATATTTTTTTATAATAGATACAGAAAAAAATTATAGTTGATGAACTTTTACTACACAAACATATTAACTTTCAATTCAAATATTTCAGGATAGATTTACAAAAGATACATATCTTTTGTAGTGAGGAGGAGGGAAAAGGCTTGTTTTTTACAAGCCTTTCTTTTTGTCAAAAAAAAGAGCCATCCATTGGACGACTCTTAGATTTATAATATTTTTTTCAGCTATCTCAAAATATTTCTGTTAGTGTCTCCACCAATTTATCCAACTGAATATCTTCTTGTTTCCGTTCTCTCATATTTTTCAGGATTACTTTATTATCATTCAACTCATTTTCACCGATAATAACGACAAAATTAGCATTGTTCTTGCCGGCGTTTCGCATTTGTGCTTTCATTGACCGGCGCATGAAATCCATTTGTGCCGGAATACCGGCTTTGCGCAATTCCGTCACCAGCTGAAATCCTTTCTCAATTGCTTTTTCGCCTAATGTAACAAAAAATACATTTGTCATTTCATCTTTTTGCCAGGCATCCAGTTCATCCAGAACCAGAATTAACCGTTCCATTCCACAGGCCACGCCTACAGCAGGTGTGGGTTTTCCATCCAGGGCCTCAACCAGGTGATCATAGCGCCCGCCGCCACAAATGGCATCCTGTGAGCCCAGCAGATCACTGGTAATTTCAAAGGTTGTTTTTGTATAATAATCCAGTCCCCGGACCAACTTTTTTTCCACTGTATAGGGAGTGCCGGTGGCATCAAGCAATTTTCTGACTGCTGCAAAATGTTCCTTGTCTTCTTCATTCAAATGATCAATTATGGCTGGCGCATTCTCATCCAATATCTGCTGGCATCCCTCATTTTTACAATCAAAAATTCGCAACAGATTTTTGTGGTACCGTTTTTGGCAGGTAGGGCAAAGATGATCATACTGGCTATCAAGCGCCTTATCAAGAATTTTCAGATATTCAGTCCGGCTTTCCAGACCCCCGATACTATTTATTTTAACAGTCATCTGATCAATTCCCACACTGTCGAAAATATCATACATCAGACGAATAACTTCAGCATCGGCTTCAGGATTGGGAGCGCCGACGATTTCAATACCAAACTGATTGAATTGGCGCAGTCGTCCCTTTTGCGGTCTTTCCTGTCGAAACAAGGAACCAATATAAAAAAGTTTATTGACCGGATTGATCTGATCCAGATTATTTTCCACATAAGCCCGAATAACCGGAGCTGTCAGTTCCGGCCGAAGTGTCAGGCTTTTGCCGCCTTTATCTTCAAAAGTGTACATTTCTTTGGAAACAACATCAGTTTCTTCTCCAATGCCGCGAGCAAATAATTCAGTAACTTCAAAAACCGGGGTGCGTATTTCAAAATAACCGCTGTTCTTCAAATGTTTTTTTATCTTTTCTTCAAGGTATTCCCATTTCCAGATTTCGTCGGGTAAAATATCTTTGGTTCCTTTAATTCTTTTGTAAGCCATAATTTCCTTTTTTCTTTTACTAGGTTACACGATCGTTGATTTGTTCCAGAATATTCTTTGCTTTTTTAATTTGATCAGCCGGTACCAGTATCTCTACTGCTCCCCCGGCCATGGAGGTGGATTCCATAGCAAAAGCGCTATGAAACATGTCGGATTTTTCGAGACAATTAATCTCATTTTCTTCCAGTGCTTCTTTCAGCATATCAGCCATCACAGAAGAAGTCATTTTTTCCAGTGTCACCCATTTACGTTCAATGTGTTGCTCGACCGGTTTTCCTTCCACCAATTCCTTCTTGCAGTCAGGACAGATTTTCACATCATCTTCAAATTCATATTTACATTTCGGACAATAACTCATAATTCCTCCTAAAATCTTGATTATTGCTATCATTTTACGAATTAATCAATAAAAATGATACACAACCGAATCATTTTTTACTTGGAATGGTTATACGAATAGTTGTTCCGATCCCAGGTTTGCTGGTTTTGACAAAAATCCTGCCCTTATGATATTGCTCCACAATTCGCCTGGTCAAACTGAGTCCCAATCCCCAGCCTCTTCTTTTGGTACTGTAACCGGGGCGGAAAATATTGTTCCAGTTTTTCTTTTCTATGCCTTTTCCATTGTCGGTAACATCAATATGCACCAATTCTTTTTCCTGGTTTTCGGACAATGTAATTTTCACTTCCCCATCCTTGTCACCGATGGCATCAATTGCATTTTTAATCAAATTTTCAATTGCCCAGGAGAAAATGTCAGCATTAATATTTCCATACAATTGTGTTTTATCATCAAAAATAATCTGAACTTTCCGGTTCAATTGGGGCAAACGGCGCTGGTAATACTTTACAGCTTCCAATATCACAGGCGTTAATATCACATATTGAATATTCGGTTTTGAGCCAATTTTTGAAAAGCGGTTAGTCACTTTATTCAGGCGATTGATATCCTGCTTCATCTCCCCGACAATATCATTTTCCGGCTCCTCATTTTCCATCACCGCCAGCCAGCCCATTAATGAACTCAGGGGCGTCCCCAACTGGTGCGCAGTCTCTTTTGCCATTCCCGCCCAGATTGAACTTCTTTCACTGGTACGGATTTGCTGGAATCCAATATAGCCTAACAAAATAAACAGGGAAACCAGGCCAATCTCAATATAAGGCAACATTCTTAATTTACTGATCAGTTCAGTATCTCCGTAATGAATATATCCCAGTGTAATGTCTTCATAAGACAACCTGATTGGTTCATTGGCCTTATCCATCTCTCTCATTTTTTCTAATATTTTTAAAGTATCCGCCTGGGTTGGTGTCTCCGCCACAAAATCAATATTTTTCCAGGTTTGTACAAGTGTGTCCCTTTTTTCTGATAATATCATGGGGATGGATATATTTTGAATTATTTTTTCAAATACAAAACTGAGGTCATTGCCTGAATAGGACATAGCATCGGTATAAACTTCCGCATAAAAATTTATCAATTTTGTCGAGTCATCCCGCAAATCATTAACGATTTTTTGCGAATAAAAAAGCAGTGAAAATATCATCACAATTGCGATCAGTATCAGGATTCGCTTAATTGTTGCGGAATGGTAATAAATTTTATTCTTCATCACTGACTCTTAGTGGATTATCCTCTCTCAGGCGGACAATGATCGGCTGAGCATCGATCACATCGGCCTGTTCTGTCAGACAATATTCAACAATACCGGCAACATCCCGGGGATGCATCAAACTGGCCGGATCTTCTGTCAATGCCAGTTTATCCCGCAAATCAGTGGCAGTTCCGGACGGGCAGATATTGTAAACTTTAATATTAAACTGATGCAGTGATTTAGCCATGCTCATGGCAAAGTTTATCAATCCTGCTTTACTGGCGGAATAAGCACATCGCTCGGGTCGCGGACCCATACCCGCTGTTGAGGCTATATATATGATTTTACCGCCGGTATGTTTCATATATTTAATGGCTTCCTGAGTAACCATAAATGGCCCGGTTAAATTTGTCGCCATAATATCCTGCCAAATATTGAGTTGTGTGTTTTCAATATCATAGGGTTCAATTATGCCGGCATTGTTAATAACCGTATCTATTCTGCCAAACTTATCAATGGTTTTTTCAATCATTTGGCGAACCGAGGATTGATCTCTCACATCTGTTTTCACAATCAGGTGATCACTTTTTAATTGATCTGAAAAACTTGTCATCAGGTCATAACTTCTGGCTGCCAATACGATTTTGGCGCCTTTTTTTGAATAACTTTCCGCCATCACCCGGCCAATCCCCTTACTGGCCCCGGTTATAACGATTACATTGTCTTTTAGCATATCCCCTCTGATAATAATATAAACAAAATTATTTGGATGAAATTGTCATTCAATCCAAGAAGAGAATATAATTATTTTTTTAAAAAATTAAAATAAGAGAGTGCGGTAAAAATAAAAAAGGCTACTGTGACAGCAGCCTTTTTTATTTTAATAGAAATCAGTGCAATTTATTTTTCGTCGTCAACCACTTCGAAATCAGCATCTTCTATTTCACTGTCATCTTTCTGACCAGTGGATTCTGATTCCGGTTGACCCTGTTGTTGTTGCTGTCCGGCAGCGCCCTGTCCGGGTTGTTGCTGGCCTTGCTGCTGGGTATTTTGATACATATTCTGGGAGAGTTCTGACCATGTATTATTCAGGTTTTCAATTGCATTTTTAACAACTTCGATATCTGAGTTATCCTTGGCCTTTTTCAATTCATCCAGTGCATCATTCAATTTATTTTTTGCACTTTCATCAAGTTTATCACCATATTCTTTGATATTTTTCTCAGTCTGATAGACCAGTGTATCAGCCTGGTTTCGGGTGTTGATCTCTTCCTTGCGTTTTTTATCTTCTTCCTCGTGGGCTTTTGCCTCATTCACCATTCTTTCTTTTTCTTCTTCAGAAATGCCACTGGAAGTTTCGATACGTACGCTCTGCTCTTTTCCGGTGGCTTTGTCTTTTGCTGAGACATTCAGTATTCCATTGGCATCAATATCAAAGGTTACTTCAATCTGAGGTACGCCTCTTGGTGCCGGTGGAATGCCGTCCAGGTGAAATTTACCAATACTTTTATTATCCTTGGCCATACTTCTTTCGCCCTGCAGAACATGAATTTCAACGCTGGTCTGATTATCGGCAGCAGTTGAAAACACTTCGCTTTTCTTGGCCGGAATTGTTGTGTTTCTTTCAATCAGAACCGTGGAAACTCCACCAAGAGTTTCAATACCAAGGGATAATGGTGTCACATCAAGAAGCAACAAGTCATCTACTTCACCGCCAAGTACGCCACCCTGAATGGCAGCACCAGTGGCCACAACTTCATCAGGATTCATACGTTTATTCGGTTCCTTGCCGAAAATTTCTTTCACAAGAGACTGAACTGCCGGTATTCTGGTGGAACCACCGACTAAAATCACTTCATCAATATCGGAAGCTGACAAATTTGCATCTTTCAACGCATCCTGACAAGGTTTTCTGGTTTTTTCCACTAAGTGGGATGTCAGTGATTCAAATTTTGCCCTTGTGAGCTTTTCCAGCATATGTAATGGTCCTGCCGCGCCTGCTGTGATATAAGGCAGGTTGACTTCAGTTTCCATATTGGAAGAAAGCTCGATCTTTGCTTTTTCAGCTGCTTCTTTCAATCTCTGAACAGCCATCTTATCTTTTTTCAGGTCAATGCCTTCTTTTTTCTTGAATTCATCAGCCAGCCAATCCATGACCACTTTATCAAAATCATCACCACCCAGGTGGGTATCTCCACTGGTTGATTTTACTTCAAAGACACCTTCACCGATTTCAAGGATTGAAATATCAAAAGTACCGCCACCTAAGTCAAATACAGCGATTTTACCATCACCTTTTTTATCCATTCCATAGGCCAGGGCCGCGGCTGTGGGTTCATTGATAATCCGTTTAACATCCAGTCCGGCGATTTTTCCGGCATCTTTGGTGGCTTGTCGCTGAGCATCATTAAAATATGCCGGCACAGTGACAACGGCTTCATTAATTTTTTCACCGATTTTTTCTTCGGCAGTTTGTCGCATTTTTTGCAATATCATGGCTGATATTTCAGGCGGCGTATATTCTTTATCGCCGATTACAACACGGGCATCACCTTTACTGCCCTTTTTTACTTTGTATGGGACTTCTTCTCTTTCGGTTGTAATTTCATCATACCTTCTTCCCATAAATCTTTTAATAGAGTAAACGGCTCTATCATGATTGGTCACGATTTGTCGTTTTGCGGTATCGCCAACAACTCGTTCACCATCTTTTTTGAAAACCACTACCGACGGGGTGGTTTTTTTACCTTCTGCGTTTTCCAAAACGCGGGCTTCACCACCATCGATAACAGCAACACATGAATTTGTTGTTCCGAGGTCTATACCTATAATTTTTCCCATAAACACTCCTTTATTTTGGATTTTCGTTTTCAAAAATTTTCAACAAAATTTTCAAATGGTGTGCCAAGGGTCAAGCAAGACATAACGTCATACTTCACTGAAAAGTATGACGTTATTATATTTAATATTAATTAGTTTTGGATTTCAATGGTATCCTGAAAATCCAGGTAGGATGGCAATTTTTCTTCGGAAATATTTTTAAATATTAGTTCTTTATCTTTTTTGTCAGCAAGGATAGCTTTGGAATCCTCCACTTCATTTTGCAGAATAGCTTCTGCCAATCCGTCTTCCACCAGGCTGCGGATAGCGCGTCTGATTGAACGGGCGCCGTATTGCTTATTGTATCCTCTTTCCAGAATCAGTTCTTTAGCTTCGGTTGAAAATACCAGGTTTATATTTTTCGATTCAACATTTTTCTGTACAAGAGCCAGTTGAAGTTCAATGATCTGCATCAGGGCTTCTTTATCCAGTGAATTAAATACAATTAATTCATCCAGTCGATTGATAAATTCAGGTTTGAATAAACGGCGGGTTTCTTTCAGAATCATATTCTGTTTTTTCTTCCGGGAATTGCTGTCGGCGTCACTTTCAAATCCCATGTTGGTGGATTCTAATTTTTTGGT
>CAYYMT010000010.1:0-30513 GCA_964472715.1 uncultured bacterium
AAGTGATACCGGCATCCTTATTTTTAATCCTGTTGAATTTCGTTCCGGAGACACCTCGCTGGCTCATGTTGAAGGGAAGAGAGGAAGAAGCGGTTTCCGTGCTGAACCGCATCAATCCGGTGGAACGGACAGAGCAGATATTGAAAGAGATCAAAGAATCCCTGAGCCATCACTCCGGACGGTTGCTGGCGTTTGGGTGGCTGGTGATCATCATTGGGATTTTGTTATCGGTTTTTCAACAGTTCGTCGGTATCAATGTGGTGCTCTATTACGCGCCGGAAATTTTCAAGAATATGGGCGCTTCTACAAATTCCGCATTGCTTCAGACAGTTTTGGTTGGCGCCATCAATTTATCTTTCACTGTTGTGGCCATTAAGACGGTGGATAATTTCGGACGGAAGCCATTGCAGATCATTGGGGCCCTTATAATGGCTTTTGCGATGTTCTCGTTGGGAACGCTTTTCGCCTTTCAGAATGTGGGTATTTTCGCGCTTCTCAGTATGTTGCTCTACATCGCCGGTTTTGCCATGTCCTGGGGACCGGTGACCTGGGTTTTGATATCAGAGATTTTTCCCAACAAAATCCGTGGCCGGGCCATGTCCATCGCGGTGGCAGCGCAATGGATATCCAATTATCTGGTATCCTGGACTTTTCCCATGATGGATAAAAGTACAGTGCTGACCAACCTCTTTCATCACGGTTTTGCTTATTGGGTTTATGGCATAATGGGAGTTCTGGCAGCGATTTTTATGTGGAAACTGGTGCCGGAAACCAAAGGCAAAACACTTGAACAAATGGAATCACTATGGGAAAAATGAAAAGTGGGAGGTCAGAAAAAAACCGGAACAGGAATGCAAAAGCGCAGATAGTAAGTTTGATAAAAACCTCTACGGCGGAAGATTTTGGTGGTTAAATTGCTGCGCATCAACCGGAAAGACCAGTCAAACTATAAAAATCAGGTAGATCTTTTCCATTATGAATCATATCGAATCATGGAAGGCTTTTCCTTTGAAAATTTTTGCAGCTGCCGCCGACTTTGATTTGTTTGATTTGCCGGTTTTCAGTTGTAATATGAACATCAATCTGTGATTTTTTATCCAGACTAAAGCCCTGGTAAAAATGGAGTGATATTTCTTTTTTCATTTCCATAATCGTGTGCTTAAAAAGATAGCCGGCCAATGCGCCACTGGCTGTTCCGGTGGCTGATTCTTCATTGATTCCCAGCAGCGGCGCAAAATTACGGCAATAGATTTTTTCGTCATCTACAGCAAATAAATGATAACCGACAATATCATTTTCCCGGCTGATTTTCGCGATTTTATCAAAATCAGGCTTAAGTTTATTCAAATGGTCAAGGGATAAAACCGGCACAATCAAATCTTTCAAACCGGTAGACACAATTTGTAATGGTAAATCCGGAGGTAGTTCCGCCGGAGAAATATTTAAAGAATCGGCAATCATGGTTTTCTTTATTTTTTGATAATAGATTGGATTGGGTTGCTCCATAAAAACAGTGCCCTCTTCAGAAATATCAATATTGAGAATACCGGCTTTGGTCTCCATTGTGTAATTACCGGCAGTAATTGTTCCGGTTTTATACAGGGTGAAAAAAGTCCCGATTGTTGCGTGGCCGCAAAGATTCACCTCTTCAACCGGTGTGAAAAATCGAACTTTAAAATCCGCTGATTTAGACTGGAAGACAAAAGCTGTCTCGGAAAAACCAACTGTTTTTGCGATTTCAATATATTCTTGTATTCTTAATTGTGGTGCGTTCAAAACCACTCCGGCCGGGTTACCGCCTGATTTATCCAGTGCGAAACTATTACAGGTATATACGATCATAACTAATCCTCGATTTTGAATTAATGTAACCAAAAGTATTGAAAATCTAAATCTGTAAATGGTATTTTTCTTATAAAAAAACAGATAAAATGGTTAATTTAAATGGAATAAATAAAGAGTATGCAGTGCCGGAAAATTTTTTAAAAATAAAACAAATGATAATCGATAAAAGTGCGGAGTTTTCAATGCGGCAAAAAAGGATTGCCGATTATATCATAGAGAATCCCCATAATTTTGCCCTGAAATCGGTTCAAGAACTGGAAAAAGAATTAAAGATCAGTAAATCCACCATCGTCAGACTTGCCCAGGAACTCGGCTACAGTGGTATTTTGGCTTTAAAGAAAGATATCCGCGGTTATGTCAGCAATTCCTTCGAGCCCCTGGAACGCTATGAAAATCTATTATCCAATGATAATGAAACAGACAATTATATCGACCTGCTAAACGATGAGGTGATCATCAATCTGCACAAGAACCGTGATTTGATCGATTATGATCAATTTCTGCGTTTTACCGAACTGATTGAAACTGCCAAAGAGGTTCATACCCTGGGTGCCGGTGTATCCTATTTTCTGGCTGAAATCGCCGCTTACCTGCTCAACCGGGTTTCCATTAAATCTTTTCCTTTTAACAGGGGAGGGGCGCCTTTTCCGGAACAGGTATTGAATTTTAATGAGGAGGATTTAATTTTGGCCTTTTATTTCCCGGCTTACACCAAAGAAATATATGAAACTGTAAAATTTGCAAAATCCAAGGGGATCAAGGTCATTGTAATTACTGATACCGCGACCAATAATATTGTCGGGCAATGTGATGCCTACCTTCAGGTTGCTGTGGAAAGCTGTACTATTTCCAATTCTCTCAGTTCCATTATCACGGTTTTATACGCCATTATCGCAAAAATTGGACAATATAAAAAAGCCGAAACCCTGAAAGCATTGAAAGTTGTCAAAGAATTACGCAAGGATTCCTGAAATATCAGACATTGAATTGAATATCTTCAATATCCTTTTCCTCATTATCAGGCCTGTTAAAACATTCATAAATGATATATTTTTCATTTTCATCCATAACGGTTACTTCATTGAAGTATTTTTCCAAATGTGTCAGGTAGTTCAGATGCTTATTAGCCACCATTTGAAAACGGCCGTTTTCAGTCAATATTCGCGCGACATGCTGAAATAATTCCAGTGAGACCTCAATATTGTTTTCATATTCGAAATGAAAGGGCGGGTTTGATACGACGAAATCAAAGGTATGATTGTCGAAAATCTTCAGATTATCTTCATAATAAAAGTGGAAATTCTTTCCCTTCAGATTCAATTTAGCTGATTCCACTGCCAGGAAAAAATCATCAATGAGATGATAGTCAGCATTGCTTTTCATGGCTGTCATGGCCTGTGTAAGAATGCCATTGCCGCACCCTAAATCCAATATTCTTTTGTCCCTCACCTGCAGATCAAGATGATCGATCAGAAAGGATGTTGCCGGATCGATTTTACCGGCGGAGAAGATGCCCGGATAGTGCCGGACCACTTCATTATTGTAGGGAATTTCACTGATGAGGTCGCGCTCTTTAAAGGGTTTCGGCTTTTTCATGATCAGTAACCGGGATTTTTTCCATGCTTTTGTTTGCACGGTTTCTTCGAAATATTCGTTGGCCAGCTCCAACATGCTTTTGGAAAAATGCCGGGTCATGAATCCGCAAATCACAGTCCCTTGTTTTTTAATTTTTTTTGAAAGGTGTTGCAGATAATATTGGAAGAGATCGAGTGATTTCGGTTGTTTGATTATGGCTAGGTCCATTTTTAGTTTTGGCCAGGAAAAAAGGTCCATAAACTGAAGGTCACCGGTTGGCAGTTGATTGATTTCCCGGTTTTGAATAATTGCTTTTTCCTGGGATTTATAACTGATCATTGAGAGTGGTTGATAGTCTCTGAACATTGTATTCAGGAACCCAAAGCGGTCGTGATATAAAATGATTTTTTTGTCATCTAAATTTTCATCTTCCAGATGCTTGATAATCAATTCATCGGCGGCGTTCCAGGCCCGCAGGGATTTATTCCTGGTTTTTGGGTAACGAATAAACTCGTACTTCTTATCTTTGTGCAAAAATAACATGGCACCTACTTCTAATTTTATAATTTACTTTAACCGGAATAAATATAAAGAAAATATCTGTTTGACAAAACAAACAAAATGAAAAAATTCAATGAAGGGGAAAATAACTCTGAGGTATGCCATTTTAAATCATGACATACCTCTGTAACTGCTATTCTACGGTTACTGATTTAGCCAGATTGCGCGGCTTATCCACATTCAATCCTTTCATATCGGCAATATAATAGGCCAGTATTTGTAGTGGAATTGTGGTTAAAAAGGGCGAAAATATTTCCAGTGTTTTGGGAATCATAAAGAGATGATCTGATAAATTCTGTATTTTTTCATCGTTGCTGTCGGTTATGGTCAGGATTTCACCGTTGCGGGCTTTCACCTCTTCCATATTACTGATTATTTTTGGTAATATCCGTCCTTCCGGGGCAATAAAAACCACCGGCATTATTTTGTCAATCAGGGCGATGGGGCCGTGTTTCATTTCCGCCGCCGGATACCCTTCGGCATGGATGTAGGAAATTTCTTTTAATTTCAAGGCGCCTTCCAGAGCAACGGGAAAATTCATTCCCCTGCCAAGGTATAAAAAATTCCCGGCATTCATCATTCGATAAGCAAGCACCCTCAATTGTTTTTCACTGGCAATGATTTCCTGGATTTTTTCCGGCAGTAATTGCAATTCATCAAGGATCTCCGGTGGAATCTCACCCCCCCGCTCCTGGTTGATATAGAGCGCCAGCAGCATCAATCCCGTGATCTGTGACAAAAAGGCTTTGGTGCTGGCGACGCCGATTTCAGGGCCGGCATGCAGATAGATGCCCGAATCCACCTCCCGCGCAATGGTTGAGCCCACCATGTTGACCAGTCCCAGGGTTCTGCAACCGGAGGTTTTGGCTTTGCGCAGGGCAGCCAGGGTGTCGGCGGTTTCACCGGACTGAGAAATTACCACAAAAAGATCGTTCTTCCACAACATTGTGTTACGATAGCGAAACTCGGAAGCGTAGTCCACCTCGACGGGAATAGACAAAAAATCCTCGATAAAATACTTTCCGATGAGTGCGGAATGCCAGCTGGTGCCGCAGGCTGTAATCACAATACGATCAAGGGTTTTAACATCAAAATCCACTGATAATTTAATTTTTCCCTGCTTAATACGACCACGTAATGTATTCCGAATCGATTCCGGTTGTTCGTATATTTCTTTCAGCATGAAGTGCTTGAAACCCCGTTTTTCAATCTGGCTGATATTCCATTTGATCTCTTCAATTTCACGTCGGACTTTTTTACCGTTAAGTTTTTGAATATGATAGTCGTTGCCGGTCAGAACAGCGATGTCACTATCTTCCAGATAAACCACCTGTTTGGTATGATCAAGCAGGGGGACTGCGTCAGAGGCCAGCATCATGACATTATCGCCTATTCCCAGGATCAGGGGAGAGCCTTTTCTGGCGGCAACAATTTTATTTTCCTCACGATGCAGTACTGCTATTCCATAGGTTCCTTCAATATTTTCCAGGGCTAATGCAACTGCTTCTTCGAGATTGCCATCATAAAATTCCTCAATTAAATGGGCCACGACTTCGGAGTCCGTCCGGGATTTAAATTTATAGCCTTTTTCCAATAGAAATCTTTTTAAAGTAATATAATTTTCAATGATGCCGTTGTGTACTATTGCAATTTCTGAATTATTGCTTAAATGGGGATGTGAATTAACATCATTCGGCGCGCCATGGGTTGCCCAGCGTGTGTGGGCAATACCCACATTGCTGTTGATTGTTCGGTTTTGTAAGGTTTTTTCCAGGTTGGCAATGCCGCCTTTTTGCTTGATGACATCAAGATAATCATCCTTTATACATATTCCGGCGCTGTCATAGCCGCGATATTCCAGTTTCTTTAATCCCTCTAAAAGATATTTTTCCACATTATCCAAACCAATGAATCCTACGATTCCGCACATGGGAGAACCTCCTGTTTATTTTTTTTAACTTGCCGCGATTTAAAATGAAATTATCTGCTAACTAAAATAACAATTTTTTCTGTAATCCTTTTAACTTAACCTTGTGTTGCGTTTTAGAAAAAATAATTGAAAACATAAAGGAAACAAAGAAATATTTATATCCCGGTAAAAATAAATTTACGATTATTGATAAAGCCTTGTTTTTAATAAGATTCTTCTGAAAGAGAGTTTTCAAATTGTTTGCTATCCAAAATAGATATTGTAAATTAAATTATCGTGAAAATTAGAGATTAGAAAAAAATTTTTTAAATTCCACTTGATTGATAAATAATTGAAAAATAATATCAGGGAATTCACAAATGAAAACGAGAATTTTAATTTTATTTTTGGTACTGCCGTTAATATTGATAGCGGGGGAAAGTGGTTTCGTAACCGAAGTTGACACATCCTTTCATGCTTATAAATATGTCCCTTCAGGATTTAACAACCTCAGAATTTACCAGGTGATGGTGGAATCTTTTCGGGATGGCGATTCTACCAGAAATTATAATGCTGGTTATGGCACCAGCCATCATAAAGGGGATTTGCGGGGTATTATCGAAGCCTTGCCCTATATTAAATCCCTCAATGTAAATGCAATATGGCTCACTCCCATTTTTGATTCCGATAAAGGAACGCCCCGTGTGGACCCCTACCAGGACCCTGATGTCAAACTGGATGCCACCGGCTATTATGCCCGGAATTACTTTAAAATTGATCCCAATTTCGGGACTTTGGCCGATGCCAGAGAGTTAGTGGATAAAGCCCATGAACTGGAATTGTACGTTTTTTTTGACGGGGTCTTCGGACATCATAAAGGAAATGTTGTTGAGTCACCGCAAGGCAACACACCGGTAGGGCCCAATTATCATGTGAAGTATCCCGAAAGCCTGGAATTTTATAAGGAGGTTGCCACCTATTGGATCGATGAATTAAATATTGACGGCTGGCGATTGGACCAGGCTTACCAGATTCCGGTGGAATACCTGCGGGAGATTCAAAAGGCGGTCCGGCGAAAATGTGCGGAACGCAAAGCAGCCGGCCATCAATGGGGAACCCTGGGCTATGTGGTTGGTGAAATTTTTGACGTCTACCAACAAATTCAGGAAAAGGGCTATGGCACAGAGGAAAATCCCGGATTGGTGTCCAATTTTAATTTCCCTTTGCGCTATCGAATCGTTCAATGCCTTGCCGGTGAGGAAAAGGGATTGCGGATTCCCGATTGTTCGGTGCTCTTCGAGGGTATGGAAACTCACCGGGTCTACCCTGATTTTGCCGTACCCAATCTGATGCTGACCAATCATGATCTGGTGCGCTTCGGAGACCTGATCCAGCGCAATGGCTTGGAAAATCCATCCCATGAAAATTACTGGAAACGTCACAAACTGGCTTTTTCCTTCATGGCTGCTTACACCGGGCCGATAACTTTGTATTACGGTGATGAAATCGGTGAGGAGTTGGAAGGTTTTGTTGAAAAAGTTGATGATCCCGAAGAGAAATGCTGGGAGCGGGGAATTTGTGATGATCATGTCTCCCGGACCAGTGGCCGGATTGATAATTTCACGGAACAGGAGCAGGATTTGAAGGATTTTGTCGCACGCTTGATGGCTTTTCGGTCTGACAATCAATCACTTTACAATGGACGGACTTTAAATTTGATAGCAGAAAACGATCTTTACGCAGATTTAAAAATCTTTGGGAATGAAAAGATATTATTTGTCATGAATATTGGACAGGAAAAGGAATGGTTACGGATTCCCGCCGATGCATTGGATTGTGAAACACTTGATGAGGCTTTTAATAATCGTACAATCGAAACAGTCAATGGCATGTTTAAAATTCCCGTGGAATATCTCAGCAGTAATTTTTATTTATGTCGGTAGATTTATCTGAATTTATCCGGAACCAGGCTTGTTTTTGTTAATTGCATACAATATTTTATACATATTAGCTAGGAATTGTTTTATTAAAGGAGAAAAAATTTGGATAACATAAGCAATGAGATGCCATGGGTGAGTTTTTATCTGCAGGATGAACAATTTGCCGTATCCACAAAATATGTTCGTGAAATGGTGGCCATGCCAAAGATAATAAAAATTCCCCAAACACCGGAATATATTCGTGGCGTCATAAATCTTCGGGGAAAGACAATTCCAATCATGGATTTGCGTGTAAAACTGGGTATGACTTCACTGGTGTATGAAACCGATCAATTAATAACTCTGATGAATGAGCGTGAGGAAGACCACAAGAACTGGATCGCAGAACTGGAAGCTTCGGTTCAGGAAAAGCGCGAGTTCAAGCTTACCACTGATCCCAATAAATGTAAATTCGGCAAATGGTATAACAGCTTCAAAACCGAGAATCGCGTTTTGGAAAGTCTGCTCAAAAAGTTTAACCGGCCGCACCAAAAAATACATGCAATTGCCAAGAAGGTGGAAGAAGCCGTTGCCGGTGAAAATTACGAAGCGGCTTTTCGTATTATCAATGAAACCCGGGACAATGAACTGGCAGAAATGATCATGCTCTTTGAAGAAGTTCGCACATTATTAAGAGAATCTACCCGTGAAATAGCATTGGTCCTGGAATGTCAGGACACAGAAATGGTTATCAGTGTCGATTCTGTTGAAACAGTAGAAAAACTGAACCGGAAAAAGATAGAAAAACTTTCCGATGTCGTTAATACAGTTAACAATGAATTTATTTCAGGAATTGGAAAACGTGAAAAAGATGAGACCATGATCCAATTAATTGATGTAAAAAAATTGGTACAAAAGGAGAGCAATCTGGATTTGAATATTTAATAACTATTATGGGAATAAGATCAGAAACCGGTGTCATGGCACCGGTTTTTTGGTTTTAGTGTGACAATATTTGTGATTTGATATTCCGGTTTCAATTTTATAGGTTGATTATAAAATAAAAGGTTGTTTTTTTAATTGATTAGGTATAAGGAGGATTTATGCATGGATTTGGAAGCGGTTGGTCAATGGGATTTGGTTGGTTTATCGGACTGGCTTTTATAATTGTGTTATTTTTATTGGTTGTAAAACTTTTCAACCAGTCAAGTTATTCAGATAGTAATAAAACCCAAACCCCGCTGGAGATTTTAAAGTCAAGATATGCGAAAGGTGAAATTGACGAAGAAGAATTCAAAAAACGTAAACGGGACCTCAACGATTAAAGGATAGTTAATGGATAAAGATCAAAAACATTCCGATAAATCTCAACAACATGACAATCATCATGAGATGATGAAGGAAGATTTTAAAAAGCGGTTTTGGCGATCACTGGCTCTTACAATTCCGATTTTAATTTTGTCACCGCTGGTGCAGGATATTTTTGGCTATGATATTACGTTTCCCTATGCCGGTTACCTCTTATTTGCATTATCATCAGCAGTTTACTTTTATGGCGGCTGGCCATTTCTAACCGGGCTGGTTGATGAAATCAAAGATAAAAAACCGGGAATGATGACCCTGATCGGCGTTGCCATTACAGTTGCCTGGGCTTACAGTAGCGCAACAACCTTTGGCGTTAAAGGAAGCTCTTTTTTCTGGGAACTCGCCACCCTGATAGATGTTATGCTTCTGGGGCATTGGATTGAAATGAAGTCTGTAATCGGCGCCTCACAATCCTTACAGAAATTAGTGGAGATGATGCCAACCAAAGCCAATAAGATTGTCGATGATGACACTGAAGAAGTAGCAATTGATGATCTTGAAGAAGGTGATCTTGTCTTAGTCAAACCGGGTGAAAAAATTCCGGTGGATGGGAAAATTGCTGAGGGTAACAGTCAAATTGATGAATCCATGGTAACCGGCGAATCAAAGCCGGTTGCAAAGGAAGCGGAAGATGAAGTCATTGGGGGAACTGTCAATGGTAAAGGCTCACTGAAAATCAATGTCGAACAGGCCGGAGAAAATGCCTATCTGAGCAAGGTCATTAATATGGTTCAGGAAGCCCAGGCGGAAAAATCAAAAACCCAGAATCTTGCTGATAAAATCGCTCTTTGGCTAACTGTAATTTCTCTGACTGTTGGAACGGGAACCTTAGTGGTGTGGTTATTTCTGGGACGTCCTTTTGTGTTTGCGCTGGAGCGCATGGCTTCGGTAATGGTGATCACTTGTCCCCATGCTTTAGGGCTGGCTGTTCCACTTGTTGTGGCAATCTCAACGACGATTTCCGCCAAAAGAGGCCTGCTGATCAGAAACCGGACAGCTTTTGAAAATGCTCGTCGTATCACATTACTGGTTTTTGACAAAACCGGCACATTAACCAAAGGAAATTTTGGTGTGGTTCGATATGATACATTATCAGAAGACTATGAAAAAGAGGATATGTTAAAGGTCGCCGGCGCCATTGAAAAACAATCGGAACATCCTCTGGCCATTGGCATTATGGATAAAATTGATGCTGAGAATATTGATCTTCCTGAAGCAAAAGAATTTAATTCAATTACCGGCAAGGGAGTGTCTGCCAAGGTAGACGGCAAGAATGTCAAAGTTGTCAGTCCCGGATTCCTAAAGGAAAAAGAAATTGACATCCCTGAGGAAGTGAATGGTAATAAACAGGAAACTATTGTATATATTTTAATCGATGAAAAATTGTGCGGTTATATTGCGATGGCGGATGAAATTCGTGAAGAATCTTATCAGGCCGTAAAAGTGCTGAAAAAGAATGGACTCAAACTCCATATGATAACCGGTGATAATGAAGATATTGCCAAAAGTGTCAGTGAAGAACTCGGGTTAGATGGTTATAGCGCGGATGTTTTGCCCGATGAAAAACATGATAAAATAAAGGAATTTCAAAAAAATGGCGAGTTTGTTGCTATGACCGGTGATGGAATTAATGACGCCCCGGCGCTGGCGGCAGCGGATGTTGGTATTGCTGTTGGGAGCGGTACAGATGTGGCTGCCGAGACAGCTGATATCATATTGGTGAACAGCAATCCCAAAGATATTGCAACACTGGTGGTTTTTGGGAAAGCAACATACCGAAAAATAATTCAAAATTTTATTTGGGCAACCGCTTATAATATTGTGGCAATTCCACTGGCTGCCGGTGTTCTGATCAGGCAGGGTATTTTGATCAGTCCGGCAGTAGGAGCGATGTTCATGAGTCTGAGCACGGTAATTGTCGCCATCAATGCACAATTACTCAAAGGAAAGGAAAATATCAGTTTGGACTGAACTTTTGGCTGTACTGGTAAATCCTCTTTTTAGCCTGTTGTTCAAAATTGACAGCGTAAAAAGAGGATTTCTATTTTGGGACAGAAATTATTCCTAAATGACCATATCCGAAAAAAAGTTAATGAAGATTTGCCTGCATTTTTTTAAATTAAGGGTTATTTTATCACAACTGTTAGCATATTCTAAGTAAAAATGAAATAGAAAGAAAGGAATTTAGAAAATGAAAAAATTAGGAGTAATAACAAGCGGAGGCGATTGCGGCGGCCTGAACGCAGTGGTCAAAGGCGCTGCTCAAATGGCTTTTAACAATAATATCGCACTTTTTGTGATACCCAACGGCTATGCGGGACTGTACAATCTTATTGAATTTGATACACTGGTGGAGTTAACAGAAAAACGAGTGGATGATTTTAATTCTCTGCTGGCAGGTTCCGAAGCCGGGCATTCCAGAGTGAAGATAAAGAATATCAATGATGACAATAAATATAACCGGATCAAAGAGGGGCTGGCAAAACATGGACTGGACGGCCTGGTGATCTCCGGTGGTGACGATACAGGTTCAGTAATTGTTGATCTCAATGAACAGGGTATCAAATGTGTACATGCACCAAAAACCATGGACCTTGATCTGCAGACTTATTCGGTTGGCGCTGATTCTACTATTAACAGAATTGCAAATTTTGCCTATGATCTGAAGACCACCGGCAGAACACATAATCGCGTGATTGTGGTCGAAGTTTTCGGTCGCTATGCCGGACATACTGCTTTTCGTGGCGGTGTCGCCGCTGAAGCGGATGCGATACTGATTCCGGAAATTCCGGTAGATATGGATTGTTTATACAAGGATGTCAAAGAAAAATTGACAAGCAGAATCAGAAACAGTGATGTCCATGCCGGAACTTATCTGATTGTGGTCGCTGAAGGAATGAAAGATTCCAGTGGCAAAGAACTGATTGATGAAGCCGCCGGTCTGGATTCCTTTGGTCATCCAAAACTGGCAGGTGCCGGGAAATTTGTGACACAGGAACTGACAAAACGGTTTCACAGTGATCCGGAAATCACTGATTTTATGAAAGAAACGCAAATGTATGTCGAAGGACTTTATGAAGCGCCGGAAGTCCGCGAAGTTCGACCGGGCCATCTGGTGCGCAGTGGATTTGCCAGCGCCTATGATGTGAATTTTGGTAAAGAGGTTGGCGCTGCCGCGGTTCAGCTTCTCGCCAATGGTATTTGGGGTGTAACAGTGGTACACGTCAATGATGGTAAAATAAAATATATGGACACCAAAGATGCGATCAAACAACGTCATGTTGATGTAGAGTTGGCTTCATATCATGAAGACCTGGGCGTTTGTTTTGGCCGGGAACAGGTAAAAGCACATATGGAATTTGTTAAGATCACAGACAAACCTGATCGTCATATGTAATTGATACAACATAGCATTATAAAGGCCCTGTTTTTATTGCAGGGCCTTTTTTTATATTTAAAACGTTTTATTTTGTTTTTAAAATAATTCAGTTGTAATGTTACATTATTATTAAAAAGGGGTTTCCAGTAATTAAAGTCTAATTGTCTGTTTTAATTAATCATTAAAAAGAAGGAAGTGGGATTATGAGAAAATTACTCATTGCTTTAAGTATTGCAGTGGTATTAATGGTAAATTGTAAATTATTTGAAAAGGATGATTCAGAAAAGGATACCAATGACCTGATTGGAACCTGGTATTCAACAAAAACTGAGATGAACGTAATCATTACAACAAATGTGGATCAGACTGTTTTTGACATCAATGCTGAAGGCATTGGCGCGATCACTGTTACCGGTGAAATTAATACTGAGTTGAAGTATATCAGTGCATTTTTTGATGAAATTTTAGTGAGCTCGCAGAATTATTTTACAGGCGAAGTCTATGAAGTAATTTCTATGGTACTGAATGAGAATTATGCCACATTGACGGTTATGGATAGTAGTGTCGCAGATTATATCTATTTTGAAGCGGAATATCCGGACTATACCTTTGATGAAGCAACCAGAGCTTTGACAGTCAATCCGTTAACAATGTATAAATATGATATGGAAACATGGGAAATTGATTCTGCAGCAACAATACAGGTAAGCGGTGAATTGCGCAGTCCCACGATAAATATTAAAGCCGATGAACCTGAGGAGATTGAGTTCTTTGCCTTTTTTGAAGGAGTCTCTGATCAGACTGTTTTTGAAATCAAAGAAGACGGAACCTGGACGATGAATTATTTGGACGGAAATGAAACTACAACCGGAACCTGGAGCATTACTGATGATAAATTGTTTATCGAAGAGGATTCATTATTGACGGAAGTGGAATATGAAGTAAAAAACGGTACATTGGTATTGAACATACAGAATGATTTTTGTGATGACCCGTATGATGCAGATGGATGTTATCAGATGTTCGAAGAATTAATGGGATTTGATGAAGGTGCGATTGACAAAATTGATATGATAATGGCCTTACATTTTTCCGAAAACGGATTTCCTGAACTGGAAAAACAAGCACCCGATTTTAATAAATTAGATATACATCCAAAATACGAATTTAAAGGGCCGAAAATATTCCGCTAAAGCTGTTGTTGAAATATTCCTGATAATTCTTGATAGTTGCTGGCGACCGCATCAGCAAAATTAACGTCGTTTTTGCTAAAGGTCGTCAGCAAAGCAATGGTTTGCATGCCCGCCCTTTGTGCGGCTTTCAGGCCGTTTATCGAATCTTCAATAACCACGATATTGGCCGGATCAACCGCCAACATATCGGCCATGCGTAAAAAAGGCTCAGGATGGGGTTTGGTGTTCTTTACATCGGTTGCAGTTACTTTCAGATCGAACAGATCATCGATTTGAGTATTTTCTGTGAGCCATTGAATGTGTTGCCGGGAAGTGGAAGTGACCAATCCAACCGGATAATGATTGACGATTTTGCTGAAAAATAATTGAAAACCATCAATATAGGTCAATGCCACTAATTTCTTTTTCATTCTTGTATAAATCGTTTCCTTGAGTAGTTCTATATCCCCCTGGAAATTATAGCGGGAAACCATTAAGGGAAAAAACTCCTTGTCAGCCATTCCCTTAAAATCCTGCCAGTCCTCCGCGGGAATCACAATCTTGTTTTCATGAAAGACATCTACAATTGCTTCCTCGTAAAAAGGTTCGGAATTAACAACAACACCATCAAAATCAAAAATTATGGCTTTGATACAGCCTAAATCCAGGGACATAATATATCTCCAATCATTCATTATTTATAAACGGCAAATTTATGGAATTAGCAAATTTTTTAAAAATGAAAGATGAATAAGATGAAAAATATCACAATTTGTATACAAATCTTCAATGGTGGCAAATCGGGAGTGAACTCAAAAAATTTGCAGGATGGAAAGTATCAGAATGATCTTGTTGGGTGATTGCTTTTATATTGGGTAAATGCTTTGTTTATAATATATTATGTATTGCAGGATAGTGTAAAAAGTCATACAAAACCAGAGAAATTATGAGTGGCAATTAATCTCCACCAACAATAGATAAAGAACACTGCAATCCTATGGTTTATAACTTTTTTTATAAAAATTTGTTAAAATTGTTGAAAAGTAAGTGTTATATAGCTAAGTTAGATAAGTTGTGTCACTGAGACTTACAATAAATAACAATTTTAATTAAAATAGGATTCAGCTACTGTTATAACTTTGGAATTTAATTAATGATAGAGATTAATAGTCAGATTGAAGATTTAATATTTGACCCAATTACAAAGAAGTATAAAGTTGTTGGAACACGGTCTGCGACCAGCAAAAATTATTCAAATTCCAAATCATCAAAAAATTATTCTAATGGTGATTTCGTCACGTTTAAAATAAAACCCCAGATTCGCAAAAGTACACGTAACCTTATAGAAAAAAAAGGATTGCATATCGATTTTATGATTAAATAATGCTTCTGTTTCAGCCGTTATTATTTCTTTAAATCCGACCTTTTTCTTCCTGACTTCATATTTGCCTGCCAAACAATTAAATCCATAACATATGCCCTTAATTGCAGAATTTTTCTGTTTTCGAAAAAAAATCTTGGAAAAACTGGTTTGTATTTCTAATTTACATTGTATTACGCAACTAAGGCATTTAAAATTACCAGACTATCAACGCATAAATCAAGGTGTATTTGAAAACGAAAACGGAATGATGATTGAGTTTAATAGTCATATTGAAGACCTGATATTTGATCCGGTAACCCAAAAATATAAGGTGGGTAATACGCGATCAGAACTCAAAACCAATCTAAGATTTAAATCTTCCCGGAAACATGCTAAAAATCAAACGGTAAGTTCCAGGATGAAGTCGCCAAAAAGTAAACGCATTGGCAACCTGATAGAAAAGAAAGGCTTACACATTGATTATATTGTGAAATAATATAAAAAAGATCATTATGAAAATAAAAAGTCCCGAATATGAATCCGGGACTTTTTATTATACATGAGTCTTATTTTTCTTCCTGAAAAGGATAGCGGTAATCTGTAGGTGGAATGTAGGTTTCTTTTAGTGTCCGTGGTGTCACCCATCTCAGCAGGTTGATCATACTACCGGCCTTGTCATTGGTACCGGAAGCGCGGCTGCCGCCAAAAGGCTGCTGGCCAACAACTGCTGCAGTTGGTTTATCATTGATATAGAAGTTACCTGCTGCATGTTCCAGCCTGCGGGTAATTCTGGTGATCTCATGTCTGTCTTGTGAGAATACACATCCGGTCAACGCATAGGGTGATGTGGTATCACAGAGTTCCAGCGCTTCTTCCAGTTTGTCATCTTCATAAACATAGATCGTCAAAACAGGGCCGAAGATTTCTTCTTCCATTGTTTTAAAACGGGGATCTGTGGTCACGATGATTGTGGGTTCAATGAAAAAGCCTTTGCTGTCATCATATTTTCCACCGGTCAGAAATTCAGCATCTTTGGAATCCCTGGCATGGTCGATATAGGATGTAATTGTATTGAAGGCTGGCCTGTCAATCACGGCATTCATAAAATGAGTGAAGTCCATAACGTCACCCATGGTCATAGTCTCTACGGTTTTTACCAGTTTATCACTGATTTCAGGCCACAGGGATTTAGGTACATAGGCTCTTGAAGCAGCCGAACATTTTTGTCCCTGGTATTCAAAAGCGCCGCGTACCATACCGGTAACCACTTCATCGGGAATTGCAGTGTTGTGAACAAAGATGAAATCTTTTCCACCGGTTTCACCGACAATGCGCGGATAGGTTTTATAGTTAGCGATATTTTTGCCGATAGTTTCCCACATGCCCTGGAAGACGCCGGTAGAGCCGGTAAAATGAACGCCGGCGAAAAGGGGGGATTCCAATACTTTAGGGCCGACTTTAGAGCCTGAACCGGGGATAAAATTGATCACACCATCAGGAAGACCGGCAGCCTGAAATAATTTCATCAGATAATAGCCGGAGTAAACAGTAGAGGAAGCCGGTTTCCAAAGCACAACATTGCCCATCATGGCCGGAGCAGTGGGCAGATTGCCGGCAATGGAAGTGAAGTTAAAGGGAGTAACAGCAAAAATAAATCCTTCAAGCGCCCGTTGTTCCAGACGATTCCAAAATCCATCAGGACTATAAGGCTGCTGTTCATAGATCTCTTCCATATATTTAACATTGAAATTCCAGAAATCGATCAGTTCACAGGCGGAATCAATCTCAGCCTGGTGAACATTTTTGCTTTGGTTGAGCATGGTAGCGGCATTGGTTGTTGCACGCCATGGACCGGAAAGTAAAGCCGCCATTTTTTTGAAAATTGAGGCTCTTTGTTCCCAGGGCATATTGGCCCAGGTTTTACGTGCTTTTTGTGAGGCTTCAATCGCCATTTGGATTTCTTTGTCGCCGGCTTTATGGTAGGTCGCCAGTACATGGTTGTGATCATGAGGCATGACAATCTCACCGGTATTTCCGGTTTTGATTTCTTTACCGCCAATGATCAGGGGAATTTCAATTTTTTGGGAAGCCATTTCTTCCAGTTTTGCTTTTAATTCGAGCTTTTCCGGGCTGCCAGATCTGTATGTTTTTACAGGTTCATTCACTGGTTCGGGAAGCGTGAATTTCGCATTACTCATAAAACACCTCTCTCTCTTTCGTTTTTGCGTTTTAGTAGAATAATTTCGAATACTATATTTTTTAATCGGAAAAAGTTAATAATTTTAAGATTTTTTTGGAAGGTAAATTTACTTTTTTATTGTAATAGTTTTCAATTCCTGTCCGGGATAGATATTAATTATGTATTCAGTTATTTTTAATAGCGGTTGTTTAACTCCTTTTCCTTCCTGCTTAGAGTAGTATTGAAATAATGCTTCTTGCCTGAAATGATAAATAACTGACCCCAGTCTTCGTGAGGCTATCCTAAAAAGTATAATAATTATTAAAATTCTGAGGTATTTCATATTTTACCGAAGAGGACAATAGGAATTGTCCTCTACATTTTTTTGCAACGGGACTTTTGGGACAGCCTCACTTCCCCTGATAGGTTAATTTTATAAATGCGGTTAATTGTTTATTTTTATTTGCTTTGTGGATAATTTTAAATTTTTGATTTACAATGCTCAAAACAGTAAAATTTTAAAATTCATGAATTTAACAGGTTAATATATTTCATATAATCCTGAAGGGATTAAACAATAATAAGCGTGAGTGTCAACCCACGGAAAAAACAAACATTATTAAAACTCTGAAAGAGTTTAACAGTTTAAAAACCTAAGCAGTTTTTATCCATTATAAGTTATACAGAGCCAAAATAATTTTGAATTTTTCAAGTATTCTTGTAATTTATGTGAATAATTTTGTCTGCTTTTGTGCAATTTTTTCTTTGCGTGGAAGTTGACTGATATTTAAATTACGCTGCTTTTTTAAACAGAACTGAAATTACGGGCGGTTAGCTCAGCTGGTTAGAGTGCTTGCTTGACATGCAAGAGGTCACAGGTTCAAGTCCCGTACCGCCCACAAAGAAAACTAAAAAGGTAATAAATTGACTGATAATAAAGAGGTAGTTGTCAAACTACCGGATGGTTCTGAGTTAAAATTTAAAGATTCTGTTGCTCCTGCTGATGTGGCTCAAAAGATCAGTATGGGGCTTTATAAAGCATGTGTTGCGGCAAAAGTCAACGGGGAAGTTGTTGATCTTCATCGCAAATTTGATGAGGATTTTACCCTTGAACTGTTGAAATCCAATGCTCCTGAAGCAAAGGATATTCTGCTGCACAGCGCAGCCCACGTAATGGCGCAGGCCGTCAAAGAACTATATCCGGAAACCAAAATCACTATCGGGCCGGCAATCGACAATGGGTTCTACTATGATTTTGATAAAGAACCGGCCTTCACTGAAGCGGACCTTGAAAAAATAGAAAACAAGATGCAGGCAATCATTGATGCTGATATCCCTTTTGAAAGACATGTCTGGAGCAAAGAGGAAGCCGTTGATTTCTTCGGGAAAAAAGATGAAACCTATAAGGTTGAAATTGCTGAAGAACTGGACGATGACGCCATCGTTACGGCCTACACCCAGGGAAGTTTTACCGACCTTTGCCGTGGCCCTCACCTGCCATCCACAGGAAAAATTAAAGCCTTTAAATTACTCAAAGTTGCCGGCGCTTATTGGCGTGGCGATTCAAATAATAAAATGCTCAGCCGTATTTACGGTACCGCCTTTTATAATAAAAAAGACCTGAAAAAGTATCTAAATCTTTTGGAAGAAGCCCGCAAACGGGATCATCGCAAACTGGGAAAGCAGTTAGACCTTTTCGATATAAATGAAAAAGTTGGCCCCGGTCTGGTATTATGGCATCCCAGGGGTACGACAATTCTGCAAACCATTCGCGAATTCTGGATTAAAACACATCGTGAAAATGGGTACCAATTGGTCCAGTCGCCTCATGTGGGGCGCTCTGATCTCTGGGAAACCAGCGGACATCTTGATTTTTATAAAGAGGGGATGTTTGATTCCATGGAAGTGGAAGGAGACCGGTATTACGTGAAGCCGATGAATTGCCCTTTTCACATTATGATATATAATTCCCAGGGCAGAAGTTACCGTGACCTGCCGGTAAAATATGCTGAGTTGGGTACTGTCTACCGCTATGAAATGTCAGGTACGCTGCACGGACTGATGCGTGTCCGGGGATTTACCCAGGATGACGCGCATATCATCTGTACACCGGAACAACTGAACGAAGAAGTGGAAAAACTGATTAAATTCTCTTTTGATTTCCTGAAAACTTTTGGATTTACAGATTATGAAGTTTATGTATCCACCAGAAATGAAGAGAAATTTGTGGGTGAAATAGAAAACTGGAATGAAGCGGAAAAGGCCCTGAAATCAGCACTTGATAATGTGGGTGTTGAGTACCGGGAAGATAAGGGCGAAGCCACTTTTTACGGTCCAAAAATTGACATGAAAATCAAAGATGCGATCGGTAGAATGTGGCAGTGTACAACCATACAGTTTGATTTTAATCTGTCGGAACGGTTCAATATGGAATATACAGATTCCGATGGTGCAAAAAAGCGTCCTTATATGATCCACCGGGCAATCCTGGGATCACTGGAACGTTTTATCGGAATCCTGATTGAAAATACTGTGGGTGATTTTCCGTTATGGCTGGCGCCGGTTCAGGCGGCGGTTATTCCGGTCACTGACGATCAGATTGAGCATGCTAAGAAATTTTATAATAAACTGCTTTCCGGCGGTATTCGCGCTGAATTGAACACAAAAAGTGAACCAATCGGAGCTAAAATAAGGTCCGCGGAAGTGGACAAAATCCCTTATATGTTTATAATTGGCGATAAAGAGATTGAAAATGATACGGTCTCAATGCGAATTCATAAAAAGGGAAACAAAGGCGCCATCGCAACAGATGCGGCCTTAGAGATGATGATCGATGAAATAAAGAACAAGAGGTGATTCAGATTTCTAGCAAGAACAAAAACAAGAATCGTATTAATGAAGATATCCGTGCCCGGGAGGTACGGCTTATCAATAATAATGGTGACCAGTTAGGCGTTGTTCCTTTGAACAAAGCGCTTGAAGTAGCACGTGATGCTGAATTGGACCTGGTGGAAATAGCGCCGGATGCCAATCCTCCTGTCTGCAAAGTGATGGATTTTGGAAAATTCAGATACAAACAGCAGATGAAAGCGAAAAAAAGCAAGAAAAAACAGCACAAAGTAAAATTAAAAGAGGTGCGTTTTCGGCCCAGAATCGAAATTCATGATTATGAAATGAAAGTCAATCAGGCCAGGGGCTTTTTGGAAAAAGGTAACTCGGTGAAACTTACAGTCATGTTCCGGGGCCGGGAAATGGCACACAAGGAAGTCGGTTATGAACTTGTTGACCAGATCATTGAAGACCTTGCGGAAGTTGGTACTATTGATAAACAGCCTCAGGGAGAAGGCAGATTCATTAATGCCGTAATAAAACCAAAATAGGAGAAAATAGATTATGCCTAAAATGAAGACCAGACGATCAGCAGCAAAAAGGTTCCGCAAAACAGGAACCGGTAAACTGAAGAGAAATAAAGCTTATGCTGCACATATTTTAACAAAAAAAAGTCCTAAGAGAAAAAGAAACCTGAGAAAATCCGCTATTGTAACCAAAGCTGATGAAAAAAGAATCTTAGAAATGATTGGATAATTGAAAATTAGGAAATAGGAGTTTAGAAAATGCCAAGAGCCAATAGTTCGGTACCAAGACATAGAAAACACAGAAAATTAATTAAATTAGCAAAAGGGTATCGCGGCGCACGCAGAAGAACATACGTCAATGCCAAAGATGCTGTCGAAAAAGCCCTGCAATATTCTTATCGTGACAGACGTACCAAGAAAAGGGATTTTAGAAAACTGTGGATTATCAGAATCAATGCTGCTGTCAGAAATTATGGCCTCAGCTATAGCAAATTCATTAAAGCACTGTCAGATAAAGGCGTTCAGCTAAACAGAAAAGTGTTGGCTGAACTGGCTGTTAATGACCCGGGTGGATTCGCAGAAATAGTTAATTTAGTAAAATAAAGAAAAATATGGATCTATTTAAGGAAGCAAAAAAATACAGACAAGACTTCCATAGTGAAATAGATGCTCTTGAATTAACTGAACAAAACGTCGAACATTTAAGAATAAAATACCTGGGAAAGAAGGGGATCGTTAAGAATCTTTTCCAGGGATTTTCATCTATTAAACCTGAAGAAAAAAAAGACTATGGTCAATTTGTAAATCTCTTCAAAAACGAAGTGGAAGAGAAAGTAAAAGAACTCCAGGATGCTTTGATCAATCAAAACACCGTGGCGGAGTTTTTTGACCATACTATGCCCGGAATCAGACCGCAGAAGGGAAGCCTGCACCCGATCTCAATTACCATGCGTGAAATCTGTAAAATTTTTCAGGAAATGGGATTTGATCTGGAATTCGGACCGGAAGTGGAAACCGATTATTATAATTTTCAGGCGCTGAATTTTCCCGATAACCATCCTGCCCGTGATATGCAGGATACTTTTTTTGTGGAAAAAGATATTCTGATGCGCACGCATACATCACCGATCCAGGTACGGGCAATGCAGAAATATGAGCCTCCCATGCGGTTAATTACGCCCGGACGGGTTTTTCGTAATGAAGCTGTCAGCGCCAGAAGTCATTGTATTTTTCATCAGATTGAGGGGTTATATATTGATGAAAATGTTACCTTTAGTGAACTGAAAACAACAATAGATGTTTTTGCCAAACGATATTTCGGTAAAAATGTTAAGACCCGGTTCCGGCCCAGCTATTTTCCTTTTGTAGAGCCGGGTGCTGAAGTTGATGTGACCTGTTTTATCTGTAAAGGTGAAGGCTGTCGCGTTTGTAAGAAAACCGGCTGGCTGGAAATTATGGGGTGTGGAATGGTTGACCCCAATGTACTGGAGGAATCAGGCATTGATTCTGAAAAATATACCGGCTATGCCTTTGGTATGGGGCCGGACAGAATAACCATGCTGAAATACGGAATTGATGATATCAGGCTCTTTTTTGATAGTGATATAAGGTTTTTAAAACAATTTAAATAATTATGATAGTAAATAGAAATTGGCTTGAAAAATATACGGAACTGCCCTATTCAAACGAAGTTTTGGAAGAAAGACTGACTTATCTGGGGCTGGAAGCCGTAATGATTAAAAATCCTGTGGCCGGTCTGGACAAGCTGGTTGTCGGCGAAGTAAAATCTGTGGAAAAACATCCCGACGCTGACAATCTTTCCGTTTGTGAAGTTTACGACGGTAATGAGACCAAAAGGATTGTTTGTGGCGCGCCCAATGTCGCACCCGGACAGAAAGTTCCCGTGGCGCTACCCGGCTGTGAACTGCCCGGCGGATTTAAAATCAAAAAAGCCAAAATCAGAGGCGTTAAATCAGCGGGCATGATCGCTGCCGAAGATGAATTGGGACTGTCGGAAGACCATACCGGTATCATGGTGCTTAATGAAAATGCACAGGTCGGCATTACCATGGAAAATTACCTGAACAGTGTGTCAGGAGCCAATTTCGAAATAGATTTAACCCCTAACCGTCCGGATTGTACTTCCCATATTGGTGTTGCCAGAGATCTGACGACCTTGACTGGTAAACCACTCAACATTCCTGAAACACCCATTATTGAATCCAGTGACCTGACAAAAGATAATATTACCGTGGAAATTCAGGCCCCGGAAGCATGTCCAAGATATGCCGCCCGGGTCATCAAAAATATTAAAATCGGCCCGTCACCCAAATGGCTGGCCAATTATCTGAAAAGTGTCGGCCTTCGTCCCATCAATAATATTGTTGACCTGTCCAATTTTGTGCTGATGGAGACCGGACAACCTTTACACACCTTTGATTATGATAAAGTTGCCGACCGGAAAATAATTGTCCGCAAGGCCAGAAAAGACGAAACAGTTGTCACTCTCGATGGAGAAGAACGTAAACTGAATGAAGATATTTTATTAATATGCGATGCGGAAAAACCGGTGGCAGTAGCCGGTATTATGGGATTGGGAAATTCCGAAATTTCGGAAACAACGACCAATATCCTGATAGAAAGCGCTTATTTTGAACCGGCGACAATTCGTAAAGGCTCTAAAAAATTAGCCTTGCAAACCGATGCTTCCTATCGTTTTGAACGGGGCGCTGATCCGGAAAACGCTATTTATGCGCTGAACCGTATAACCTCGCTGATACAGGAAATTGCGGGAGGAGAAGCTACAAAAGATTTCGTTGACAATTATCCCAATAGAGTTATTTTCCCCAAAGTAAACGTCCGGTTTGAGCGGATCAATTCTGTGATTGGTTTTCAGTTCAAACAAAATTATGTGGTGGAAAAATTTCAGCAATTAGGCTGCGGGATTTTAGACCGGACCAATGAAACGGTAACTGTTCAGACGCCCAGCTGGCGCCCGGACCTGGAACGTGAGATCGATTATATTGAAGAAATTGTCCGGATCTATGGTATGGAAAATATTCCCGCCGCCAAAACACTGCAGATCATTACCAATGATGAACCGAATAAAGAGCATATATTCATTGAAAAATTACGGGATGATTTCGCTGCTTTCGGATACAATGAAAACTACAACAACACCCTGGTTAGCGAATCAATGGCCAATTTTGAGCTATTCAACCGCCAACCTATTCGATTGCAAAATCCCTTAAGTAATGAACTGGCGTATTTACGAACCGCATTACTGCCCGGACTTATCAATACTGCAAAACTCAATTTTAACAGGAATAATTTTGATTTAAAACTTTTTGAAATTGGTAAAGTTCAGGAATTTGATAAGGACAGCGAAACAACAGCAGCTGAAACACTGAGTTTCGCGGCCCTGATCAGCGGCAAGGTTGAGGAAATCAACTGGTCCTATGACCAGCGGAATGCCAATATTTATTATCTCAAAGGATTGGTGGAAGAACTTGCTGAAGAATACAATCTCGATGAATTGCGATTTGTAAAAATCGACCATGATATATTTTCCAGGTTGGTTCAGGTATTCGTGGGCAAGGATTACCTCTGTTATTTCGGGCAACTGCATCCGCTGTATCTGAACAAGGTGCATGGAATTGAGAAAGACATTTGGGTGTTGGAGGGTAATGGCGAAAATCTTTTTAAACATTATCATCCTGAAATCAAATATGAAGAATTGCCGAAATTTCCCGCTACCGAGAGAGATATTTCAATTGTAGTTGACGATACTATTGAAATTGAAAAAATTGAAGCTATTATTCGCAATAAAGCCGGGAAAAATTTAAAAGAATTCATATTTTATGATCAGTACCATGGTGAAAATATTGACCAGGGAAAACGCAGTTTAACCTTTAACCTGGTTTTTCAGAATAAAGAAAGAACGCTGAAAGACAAAGAAATTGACAAAGCCATGACCAAAGTTCATGGGGCTCTGAAGAAGGAAATCAATGCCGAACTCCGCTAAAGATCTGGAAGCAATTAACAGATTGCAGACCAAGGTTCAGGAACTTCTGGAAACCTTTAAAGAACTTCGGCAGGAGAATAAAGAATTTAAAACCCAGGTAAAAACCGGGGCTTCCGCAAAAGTGATCTTGGATAATGCCAAACGAAAACAATTGCGGAAAAAAATAGAAAATATGTTAGAGTATTTAGATGATTTTTAAAATAATAGATTTTTATTATTTATAATTGATATGGAACTGAAAAAAGATAATTACGTCAAAGTCAATATTCATGGTCAGGAATACACTGTCAAAGCACAGGCTGACCCTGATTATATAAAAAATGTTGCCAGGTATGTCAACGAAAAAATGGATGAAGTTGAAAAATCTTTGCCCAATAAACAAGCATCTATTCGTATCGCAATCCTGGCAGCCATGAACATCACTGACGAGTTGTTTGCCTGTCATTCAGTCAATGAAAAATTGAAAAAGAATATTCAGGCCAAAGCTGATTTGTTAGTTCACCAAATTGATAAAGAATTAAAAATCAGGTAATCCATTCAATAAATAATAACTATCCTAATGTGACCGTGGCTGATAATTATTGGCGCGGCTTTATTCATTGAGGAGGATTTATATATGAATACAATGTTGATCATAATAATAACCGGATTAGTCAGTGCTGTTGTGGGTGGTTCTTTAGCGCTGTTTTTTTATGTCCAAAAATTGAAACGAACCCGCGAAACTGTAAATGAGCTATTAGAAAACGCCAAAAAAGAATCCGTCAGTCTTAAACGGGAAATCAAACTGGAGGCCAAGGATGAAGCGCTGAAAATTCGTGACCGCGCCGAAAATGAAGCCCGTGAAAAGATGAAAGAAGTTCGCCTGCTGGAAAAGAAACTGGAAAAGCGGGAATTCTACCTGGAGCGTAAAATGGATGTTGCGGATAAACGCGCCGAGGAACTGGAACAAAAGGATCGAAAATTAGACCAAACCAAAGAAGATTTGGAAAAAAGCAGACTGGAAATCGCAGGCATAAAAGATGAACAGGTAAAAAGACTGGAAAAGATTGCCGGATTTACTTCAGAAGAAGCCCAAAACAAATTGAAAGAGGAATTGCTTGAAGAGACCAAAATCAAAGTGGCTGATGCCGCTCGTGAAATAAAAGAAAAGGCCATGAATGAAGCCAATCGTGAAGCACAGAAAATTATTGTAGCAGCGATCCAGCGTTCTGCGGCTGACCACACGGCGGAATCCACCGTATCGGTTGTAAACCTTCCCAGCGATAATATGAAAGGCCGCATCATTGGCCGTGAAGGACGAAATATTCGTCATTTTGAATCTCTCACCGGTGTCGAACTGATCGTTGATGATACGCCGGAAGCAGTGGTTCTGTCCGGCTTTGACCCGGTACGCCGTGAAATTGCCAGGGTAACTCTGGAAAACCTGATCAAAGACGGACGCATTCATCCTTCCCGAATCGAAGCGATGTTTGAAAAAGCCAAGAAAGAGGTGGAAGAATCAATCATCCGGGCAGCGGAAGATGCCATTGATGAAGTGAGTTTACCGCCCTTAAATAAAAATCTGATGAAAATTCTCGGAAAATTAAAATACCGGACATCCTATGGCCAAAATGTTTTGAAACATTCCATAGAGGTGGCCTGGCTGGCCGGATTAATGGCCGCGGAACTGGGGCTTGACGGCACTGTGGCAAAACGCGCCGGTTTATTGCATGATTTAGGCAAAGCTGTTGATAGAAATGTGACCGGAACCCATGCCAGCCTCGGGGCGGATATTGCCAAACGCTTCAGGGAAAAAGATATTATTGTGAATGCCATTGCATCACATCATGAGGAAGTCGAGCCGGAGGGTCCGATGGCAGTATTGATTCAGGCTGCCGACCAGATCAGTGGTTCCCGTCAGGGCGCCCGTGGCGATACGCTGGAAAATTATATTCAGCGACTTGAAAAACTGGAAGGAATTGCCGAATCTTTCGAAGGGGTGTCAAAATCCTACGCGATCCAGGCCGGCCGTGAAGTTCGTGTGATCGTTGAAAATGAAAGAATCGACGATAATGCTGCTGATGAAATAGCCGATAAAGTGGCTGCTAAAATCCAGCAGGATTTAACTTTTCCGGGCCAAATAAAAGTTGTTGTTTTGAGAGAACATAGAAGTGTGAGTTATGCAAAATGAGTAAAGCAAAAGTAATTGACGGTAAACAGATTGCCAAAGAGGTGCGTGAGTCCCTAAAACCACGGGTCGATGAACTTCGTGATAAAGGGATAATCCCCGGATTGGCAGTTGTTTTAGTCGGCGATGACCCGGCTTCCCAGGTATATGTCAAAATGAAAGCAAAGGCTTTTAAAAAATTGGGCCTGGTTTCAGAAACCTTACATATTCCGGCCAATGTTTCCCAGGAGGAACTTATCAAACTGATTCATGGCCTGAATAAAGATAAAAAATTTCACGGTATTCTGGTGCAATTGCCTTTGCCCGGCCATCTTGATGAACAAACGATACTTGACCATATTGATGATAACAAAGACGCCGACGGCCTTTTGCCGGCCAGTATGGGAAAAATGATACTGGGTATGGAAGGCCCCTTGCCCTGCACACCCCATGGAATTTTGATGCTGTTGAAGCATTCCGGTATAGAAACTTCAGGAAAACATGCTGTAGTGATCGGGCGCAGTAATATTGTAGGTAAACCGATTGCCAATTTGCTGTTACAAAAAAGAGAACCTGGAAACTGTACCGTCACCCTTTGTCATTCCAGAACGAAAAATCTTCAGGAGGTTTGTCAGCAGGCGGATATATTGGTAGCTGCCATTGGTAAACCCGAATTTGTTGACCGCAACTTTGTAAAAAAAGGCGCGGTTGTCATTGATGTTGGCGTTAACAGAGTTGATGCTCCGGAAAAGAAAAAGGGTTATAAATTAGTGGGTGATGTGAACTATTCTGATGTGGAAGAGATTGCCGGCGCCATTACACCTGTTCCCGGAGGTGTCGGTCCCATGACCATTACCATGCTCATTTATAATACTGTTTATCTGGCAGAAAAATCCTTTAAAAACTAAGAGGTGAAAAGTATGAAGCCTGAAGAAATTTTAACATTAATGGAAACCAGACGTTCTATCAGGCAGTTCAAACAAAAGCCGGTTGATCGTGAAACCGTCGAAAAGTGTGTCGCGGTGGCCCGGCTCGCTCCTTCGGCCCGTAATCTTCAGCCCCTTGAATTTGCTTACATTGATAAAAAAAATATCGTTAAAGAAATATTTCCCATGCTAAAATGGGCAGGATATATCAATCCCAAGGGGAATCCTGAAAAAGGACGTGAACCGGTCAGTTATTTAACAGTGCTTGTTAATAAAGAAATCTATGATGATAATTTTAAATATGATGCCGGCGCGGCAATTGAAAATTTTATTCTGTCCCTCTGGTCTTACGGCATTGGTACCTGCTGGTTGCTATCGGTCGACAGAACAAAGCTCAGAAAATTACTCGACATTTCAGATAAATATAAAATCGATTCTGTGATTGCCATCGGCTATCCCGATGAAAAACCGGTGACAGTGGATACTGAACAGGATATCAAATACTGGAAAGATGAAAAAAACCGGCTGCATGTGCCGAAGCGCAAAATGAAACGTGTTTTTCATCTCAACACAATAGAAGAAGAATAGGATCTATCCATGCATCCTGATATAATAAAAATCGGCCCGGTTACCATTCACTCTTTCGGCCTTATGATGGCGGTGGCATTTTTAGTCGGATATTACCTGCTCTCCTGGGAGGTAAAACGGCGGGAAGATGACCCAAAGATCGCCAGCGATCTGGTCTTCTGGGGGGCTATCGGCGGTATCATCGGCGCTAAACTTTTTTCTGTATTTGAAAATTTTCAGGATTTTCTGACGGATCCGATCCATACGCTCTTTTCCGGTTCCGGTTTTGTTTTTCATGGCGGCCTGCTGGGAGGCACAATTGCAGTTGCCGCTTTACTTTACAAAAGAGAGAAATCAATTGGTACTTATGCTGATATTATCGGACCGATAATTCTGCTTGGCCAGGGAATCGGCCGGATCGGTTGTTTGCTGGCCGGGTGTTGTCACGGCTCGGCAACCAATTGCGCCTGGGGTATTCAATATCCCCCCGGCAGCCAGGCCTCTTATTATCAGTATCATAATGACATGCTGGGGTCTTCATTTATGCAATCTTTGCCGGTACACCCGTCGCCGGTCTATGAAACACTTTTTAATGGTATTATGTTTATACTGCTGATCACCCTTATTCGTCCCCGTCTAAGAAAAAAGGGATCAACTTTCGCACTGGTGATGATCATTGCCGGTATTGAGCGATTTTTACTGGAATTTGTTCGGATCAATCCCAAAACATTATGGGGCCTGACAAATTATCAGTTCAGTTCTCTCTTTTTTGTATTGCTTGGTATCCTTGTCTGGATTTTTCTTGTTAACCAGGATAAAGAAGACTTTGAAAAAGGGCTTTAACAGGAACGAGAAAAATTTTAAGAAATTTTCCTACCCATATTGGTTCACATCCCATAAATTCCTACAGTTGTAACAAATCTAAAACAAAAGAGGAGGGGTTTATGAGAACGAAGCACTTATTTTTTGTAATTATTCTGTCCGCTACTGTATTATTTGCGCAAACAGATAAAGCAAAATATGTCAAACGAAGTGAAACACCGGTAATCGATCAACTTCGTGAGGAAGTAAAAACAGAAAACGCGAAAAAGGACTCCATTACACAGGCCATTCGCGACCGGCAAAAAGAAGAACAAAAAGAGAAACGGGAAAACCGAAAAGTATTCAGAGCTGATTTTTCCAATGTCAACAAACCGGAATCCCTTAATGAATTCAAACAATATTTCCATTTTGATCCGGTTCCCCAGTATTTATCGGGAATGTGCTGGTGCTTTTGTACCACATCCTTTCTGGAATCCGAAATCAAACGGATACATAATAAAGAAATAAAGATATCCGAATTATACACGATCTATTTTCAGTACATTGAAAAAGCCCGGCGTTTTGTGAGAGAACGGGGAAAATCATTATTTGCCCAGGGATCAGAATCCAACGCGGTATTGTTAATGATGGACCAATATGGCGCAGTACCGGCGGAAGCCTATACCGGATTAAAACAATACGATAAGCACAATCATAGCCAAATGTTTGATGACATGATGGACTACCTGAATTATTGTAAAGAAAATGATTACTGGGAAGAAGAAGTTATCCTGACGACAATTAAAGCCATCATGAATGAATATCTGGATGCGCCGCCAACCGAAGTGAAATGGAAAGGTAAAACCTACACACCACTGGAATTTAAGGATAATGTGCTTAAAATTGATTCTGATGATTATGTAGAATTTCAGTCAACCATGGCGCAACCTTATTATGAGCAGGGAATTTTTGATGTGCCGGATAACTGGTGGAAGGATGATTCCTATTATAATGTGCCGATGGATGTCTGGTATGAATTGGTGGGAAAATCAATTAAAAATGGTTACACCGTAAATATTGGCGGCGATGTCAGTGAACCCGGCTATGTTGGGGAAGAAGATGCGGCTTTTATCCCTGATTTTATTATGCCTCAGGAGTATATCAACAAATATTCCAGGGAATATGGAATTTACAGTGGTACAACTACTGATGATCATGGTATCCATATTGTCGGCATTACGGAAAAAGATGGCTTCACCTGGTTTCTGATCAAAGATTCCGGACGCGGTGCCCGCCGTGGGCAATATCACGGTTATTATATGTGGCGTGAGGATTATGTGAAGATGAAGATGCTCAGTTTTATGATCCACAAAGATATGGCCAAAGATGTCTTGAAAAAGTTTAAGTAATCAGATTTAAATAATGT
>CAYYMT010000010.1:30613-49872 GCA_964472715.1 uncultured bacterium
AAGGTTGTCCAAGCGTGTCCCCCTTAGAAAAGGGGGAACAAGGGGGTTGTGAAACGAATGTAAATCCAGCTATAGAGCCATTAATATACTGTTATTCCTGATTCTTTTTGATTGTAATTTATGTAATTGGGTGGTTATGTTAAAAAAGTTGCAAAAAATTAAAAAAAGTACTGGTAATAATATCAAAAAAAGACTATTCTACTAAAGTTAGTTAGTAAATTATATTAATAAATGGGAGGGGCAATTGATTGGTTTCAGTTTAATTGATTTTGTAGTTTTAATTTTTTATCTGGTTATTGTTGCTCTGCTGGGCTCCCTTTCAGGGGGGAAACAAAAATCTTCAGAATCCTATTTCGTTGGCGACAGAAATGTACCCTGGTGGGCAATTGCCTTCTCTATAGTTGCCACTGAAACCAGCACACTTACATTTATCAGCATCCCCGGTCTTGCCTATATTTCGAATCTGAATTTTTTACAGGTGACCATTGGCTATTTGATCGGAAGAATCGTCATCAGTTTTATCTTTTTACCGGCCTATGCAAAAGGTAATCTGAAAACCGCCTACGCCATGCTGGAAACACGGTTTGGTGAGCGCACAAAGAATTTTGCCTCGGGAACTTTTTTAATCACCCAGGTGATAGGCGGTGGGGTCCGCTTGTTCGCCACGGCAATTCCTTTGGCGGTTATCCTGAAAACCATCAATTTTTTCGCCGGCTTCTCCAATTTACAAATTTATATTATATCGATAGTCCTGATCACCATGATCACACTGATCTATACCTTTTTCGGTGGTATAAAAGGGGTTATCTGGGTGGATGTTTTGCAGATGGGCATTTATATTGGCGGCGCGCTGATAACCATGGTCGTGATCTATGGTCATTTACCGGAAGGCCTGGCTATGATCAGTAAGTTCGCCGGCGGTACTAACAAGTTTGAGATCATCAACTGGGGCTTTGATCAAGGCTTTGCCGGGTTTTTTAAAGACCCATACACCTTGATCGGCAGCCTGGTGGGGGGCTGTTTTCTGTCCATGGCTTCGCACGGAACCGATCAATTGATCGTGCAGCGATTGCTGACTGCTAAAAACCTCAACGACAGCCGGAAAGCAATTATTGCCAGTGGCGTCCTGGTAATTATTCAGTTTGCCCTGTTTTTGTTTGTCGGTTTGTTGCTATTCGCTTTTTACCAGGGAATCACTCCCGGTGTAAGCGGAGCTCCTTTTGTTAAAGGTGATGAAATTTTTCCTCATTTTATTGTGAATTATTTGCCGGTAGGGATCAAGGGATTGATTTTGGCGGGGCTTTTTGCCGCCGCTATGTCCACCCTGGCCGGTTCCATATCTTCACTTTCCTCTTCCACAATGCTGGATCTGTATAAGCCTTACTTCGGCATTGGCAACAGTGAAACCAAAGACCTTTTCATTTCGCGCATGATCACAATCACCTGGGCAATCATACTGAGCGCTGTGGCATTTTTATTTATCGGAATTTTACAGGCGGTTGTGGAAATTGCACTGAGCATTGCCTCAGTTACTTATGGCGGATTGCTCGGTACATTCATCCTGGGTGCGCTGTTTTCAAAAGTCAGACAAAAGGCCGCGATACGGGGATTTGCCGCCGGCATTTTATTTATGGTGCTGTTGGTTTTTGTGCCCATTTTTACAGGCGCTGACCCGATCGTTCACTGGACCTGGTATACATTTATCGGGACAACCGTTACTGTTAGTGTCGGAATCTTAATGGAAAAACTAACTGTGAAGAAATAGATTATGAAACAATGTAATATAATATTTTTAAGTTGGGTAAAAGATGATGAGGGAAATAAATATTTACTGTATTGGTCCAGCCAAAAAAGTACAAACGGCCTCAGCGACCAGTTGTTCTCTTTGGATAAGGTCAAGGATATAAAAATCGTAAAATTAACCAATCCGGAAAGAATATCTACTTTTGACATTAATAATAAAAATATTATTCTTGCAATCAAAGGAGACAAAACAGAAATATTTAAATAAGGTTATGTTGTGTATCTTAATAATTAAACAGGAGGACTTATGAAGAATTTGTTAAAAATTTTGTTGCTTTCAGTGATGGTATTTAGTTGCCTGACAGCACAGATTGCGCTTCCGGACCTGGAAAATTTTTTCCTGGCCGGATATACGGATTTTGATCCGGCTGATCCCGAAGATGTAAGGCATACGACATCAGGTCACCGTGGCCTGACCGCCGGTGTTGACATTGATGATGACGGAAAAATGGAAGTATATGCAGCCCACTATGGTCATGGCGGCGGTGTTGTTGGTTTTGAACTGACTGATGAAGGCGCGCTGGAAATGGTTTGGCATTCTGATACAACCACAACAGATGCATCTTACTCTTCCGGAACCAGAATTGTACAGACCGGTGATTTGGATGGTGACGGCCTGAAAGAAGTGATATTTTTTCGCGGCAGATATTACAATGATGAAAAAGCGGGATTGTACATTTACGAATCCGATGGTACAGACAATGGATTTAAAGACCCGGTATTTTTTAGTATTGTAGATCTGGGAAGCCGTTTCAATTTCAATGGTGAAACAAATCTGACACAGGTTTTGGTTGAATATTTTGTTGTTGATGATGTTGACCAGGATGGCGTGGAAGAGTTGATTTTCGCTTCAAATGGTCCTACCTGGGTACTGGACAGAACCGAAACGACTGAAACGGATACAACCGATTACGGACATTCCGAAGATATGTTTGCTGTATTGTCAGCGACAGGAGATTTGCAGGGACTTGCCGGAGACATTACAGTAGAATTTGTCACTTCTGCGCGGGATATTGATATGGGTACTGTATCAAAAGGCCATCCTATGTTTGGATTTGACAATAAATTAGGCGGTGGTTCTGCCATTGGCGTCACTATTTCCGATGTTGACGGTGATGATAACAAAGAAATTTTTTGTCACGCCTGGAATGGTTTCAATAACTTTTTTGTAGAAGCTGTTGGACCTGATGAATACAGTTTTGGGGACACAACCAATGTAAACGGACTTACCGGCGGTGACCATGTATGTCTGATGAACCCGACAGCTGCTGATCTCGACAGTGATGGAAAAGATGAGGTCTATGCTTCCAATTACTATACCGGAAATGTCTGGAAATTTGTCGATACTGATGATGAAGCCACCACATTCAGTGCCGATGAAGCTTTTCTGATTTCCGATACAACCGGTGGCAATATCGGCGCTCTTTTCGGTGCTACCTCCGGTGACCTCAATGGAGATGGCGTTAATGAAGTTTATTTCGGTGGAAGTGTTGGTCCAAAAGGCGACTTAATTCAATTTGACGGCAGCAACTGGTATGCGATGAATACAGACACTGTTGCCGCCGGTTTTATCGCCAAAATGAGTGTTGCTGATATGGATCAGGACGGCCATTTTGAAATTGTGAGTTCACATCAGGCTGTTCCCGATAGTATTGAAATGATTGACGGTACTGACACAACTATGGTAGCCAATCCCCGTCATTGGAGTATCAGAGTTACTGAATATGGTGATTCCACCCTGGCAAAACCGACATCCGTGAAAGAATATGATATTGTTACACCGGATGATTACAAACTCGGCAATGCCTATCCCAATCCTTTCAATCCCACCACACATATTGAATACTCTCTTCCGGTGAGAAAAGAGATATCACTGGTTATCTTTGATATGCTGGGAAACAAAGTAACCGAACTGGTAAGCAATGAAATGAAAAATGCCGGTACTTACAAAGCTGTCTGGGACGGAAAAAATATGAATGGTAAATACGTATCATCCGGTACATATCTCTATTCTCTGAAATTCGGTAATTTTAATAAAACAAAGCGAGTGACATTCATTAAATAATCACCTATCGGGATAGTGGAATATATCTGCTATCCCGATTTTTCTATTAACAACAGAAAAAAAAGAAAAAGAAATGATGATGAAAAAAAGATTTTTAACCATAATAAACTTATTGATTTTACTTTTTATAGGAAACCTTCCGGGGGGTACTACGGGTAAAATTGCCGGTACAGTTGTTCAGTCTTCTGACGGCGCTCCTCTCATGGGAGCCAACGTAATGATCGTTAATACCACGCTGGGAGCAGCTACCGATATGGAAGGATATTTTACAATTATTAATATTCCTCCGGGTAAATATCAGGTAAAAATCTCAATGATGGGTTATAAAACAATAATTATGAACAATATTATTGTAACCTCTGATCATACGACAAGAATCAATGCAAAAATGGAAGTGGCTTCGATACAGGGGCAAGAGGTCGTTGTTGTGGCTTCCAAACCGCTGGTGCAGGCTGACCTGACATCCTCAAAGAAAACAGTAAGTTCTGAAGAAATTGAAAATCTTCCTGCGGAAAACCCTAAAGATATTCTATCGACGCAGGCTGGTGTTACCACCGGTGCTGACGGGGCGCTTCATGTCAGGGGTGGCAGATCCACGGAAGTAACTTATATGATGGATGGCATTCCGGTATCCGATGACATTGGATTATCACTGTCAAATGATGTGATATCAGAATTAACACTGATCTCCGGTACATTTAACGCTGAATATGGAAAAGCCATGAGCGGCGTCGTATCCATTGCCACAAAAGAAGGCAGTAAAAATTTCGAAGGAAAAATATCCACTCAGTTTGGGGATATGTATTCAGCCAATACTGATATATTTGAAAAAGTTGATCAATTTTCGCCCTTTACTTTTGAGCGATATGACCTCAATCTGAGCGGCCCTGTTGCGCTGTTGCCCGGTGGTTCCTTTTTTATTACGGGAACTATGAGCAGCTCCGACGGCTGGCTTTATGGAAAAAGAGAGCACTCAACGTATGACTCATATAATTTTATTGGCGATGACTGGCAAATTGACATGAATGGTGATGGTAAAGAAGTGGCCATGAATTCCAATGCTCACCAGAAAGTTCTGGCCAATATGAGTTTTAAACCGCTGGATAATACAAAATTTCGGTATCAGTTTTTATTAAATAATGCTGAATGGAGTAATTATGACCATGTTTGGAAATACAATCCAGACGGCACTTATTCCAATGAAAGCCGGGATTATATGCACGCGCTTCATTTGACGCAAACCCTTTCCAACAAAACTTTTTTTACTGTAAAAGGGTCATACAAAAAACATTACGCTGAAACCTATGTCCACAAAATAGATATGCCCTATAAATGGAATGAAGACATTAATGGAAACGGGGTTATTGATACCCTCGGCTTCGGGGGCTTCAACGAAGATTTGAACGGAAATGGAAAATTGGATAATCTCTCCATTGATTGGGATTTTATCAAAAAATACGGAGCTTTTATTCCTAACGGGGATAAAGACAATCCCTTATACGTACCCAACCAGGGACGTGCTGATGTTCCGGCTTATCATTTTGTTTATGGCGGACAAAAATCAGGGTATTATGTAAGTGATTATGACACATGGACAGCAAAATTTGACCTCACCTCACAAATCACAAGAATTCATCTCATCAAAACCGGACTGGAATTCAATGCCTATAAGAGGCGTTCCATCAATGCCGCCATTGAAATGAGCGACAGAACCATGTGGCAACCCTATATTCAGAGTGATCAGACTGCCGGTTACGATGATTATACCAAAGAACCGTTTGACTTTTCTGCTTATTTTCAGGATAAAATAGAAATTGATGATATTATCATACAGGCGGGTTTGCGGTATGACTTTTTCAATGCCAATGATTATGATTTTACCGATGATATCAATCCGGCCGGTTCCGATACAATGAGTGTGGATCCCAAATCCCAGGTCAGCCCGAGACTGGGCGTGAGTTTTCCTATCACTGACCAGGGCTTTATCCATTTTTCTTACGGACACTTTTTTCAGATGCCGAATTTTACCCATCTTTACAGAAATCCAAGTTTGAAAAAAGGCTCCGGCCTGACCAGATTTGGCAATCCTGATTTGGATGCCCAAAAAACCGTTATGTACGAACTGGGATTGCAGCAGCAGTTAAGTCCCATCAATTCGATTGATGTTACGATTTTTTACCGGGATATCATCAACTGGCTGAGTTCCGAATACAATTTTATCGATCAGTGGTTCCGCTATACCCGCTATACCACCAGGGACTATGGAAATATTCGCGGTATAACTTTTTCTTATACCCAGAGAAGCGGGCGGGCTTTTACAATGAATCTGGATTACACCTATCAGATAGCCGAAGGTAATTCTTCTTCACCCGACGCGCAATACTACGACAACCAGAGTATTCCGCCGGTTGAATCTGAAAAATATGTTATTCCTCTTGACTGGGATATACGACATTCAATCAATGCAAAAATTAGCCTTACACCGAATAAAAGTATGGGCGTCAGTTTGATTAACGGCTTTGAAACCGGTCGTCCTTATACGCCCAGCGTTCAGGGACAGCGAAATGCCAAGGAAAATTCGGGCCGTAAGCCCTTTCATTTTACAACGGACCTGAATATGTATAAATATTTCAAAATTGGCGGCAGTAATCTGAAATTTGTATTGAAAGTATACAATTTGTTTGACAGAAAGAATGAGAATTATGTTCATAATGACACAGGAAGAGCAAATTCTTCCCTGGTACCCACCTATGCCGGACAGTCAGTTATGGAGCATCAGGACCATCCTGCTGTACATTCACTGGATGAATATTTATACCGGCCGACTTATTACTCAAATCCGCGACAGATATTACTGGGAATCAGTTATAATTTTTCATTCTGATAATTTTAAAAGAGGAAAAGCATAGATGAATATCAAGAAATTAGTGGTGACAATCCTGCTTGGCCTAATGACCTATTCATTTGGCCAGGACTATCAAAAGGGGTCACCAAAAGAATGGACCCAAAATAAGGTTGATAAATTTTATCAGCAATTGGAACTAAAAAGAAGACAGGATATGGAAAGGCCCAAAAGACGGTCTGAAATCATGTCCGGAAACTCCATCAGAACCCTTGTTTTTGATTTTGGTTCTATCGGGGCTCCTGCCCGTGAACCTTCCCTGGAGTGGCCAAAATATTCCAAACATGGTTATGGCTATGAATTTGGCCCCCTTGTCGGAGTCGAAGTTCCTGTCGATACCAACGGATATTACCTGCCTTACATTAATAAGGGGGGCAGAACAATGATTGATACGGAAAATCCGGCTTATGACACGACTTTTCACATCATCTCTGATGGTCTAATTGATGGTGGCGCGCCCGGAGCATCTGAAGAATTATCACCGGAAAATGAACCCTGGGGATGGGAACCGCTACCGGGATATGCCGCTGAAAACAGCAATAGTCTGGCAATACTTACAAAGCCGGAAACCTGGCCGGAAGCCTGGGAGAGTTGGCCGGGCACATACAAAGCCAATGCAGCCACAGCCGATGAAGCTATTTATTATGTAATGGATGACCGTTTTAACCGGGAATTTCCTTATTATCCTTTTAAAAATAATAAAGAGGCAGGGGGAATGGGCCTGAGGGTGCAGGTGCGCGCTTATCAATGGGCCAATGTGCTGGCTTCCGACGCGATATTTTTCGTATATGAAATTACCAACACGACAGAAAATGATTATGAAAAAGTAGTTTTTGGCATGTTTGGTGATCCGCATATTGGTGGAGCAAACGACTTTTCTGATGATTATGCCTATTTCGATTCTGACATTAATATGGTTTATGGTTATGATGGCGATGGAAAAGGTGAATGGGGTGGAAGAACCGGTTGGCTCGGTTATACATTCCTTGAAAGTCCGGGAAATCCCTATGATGGCATTGACAATGACGGTGACGGAATGATTGATGAATCTATGTTTAATGGCATTGATGATGACAATGACTGGAATCCGGAAACCGATGATGTTGGTATGGATGGGATCGGGCCTGATGATCCGAATTATCCCGGCCCTGATGAAGGAGAGGGGGATGGAATTCCGACTGCCGGAGATATTATGGACCCTACAAAACCGGGGGAACCGAATTTTGAAACAACAGATCTGGATGAAGCCGATCAGATTGGCCTAACCAGTTTTAATGCTTATCAGTATGGCGCTGATGCCATAAAAAATGACAGGTCCATCTGGAACAGATTAAAACCCTATACGATGGTGGGCATGGAAAATGCCTTTACTGACATCTCGCAGAATGCTGATAATATCTTTCTTTACGGATCAGGATATTTTCCATTAAAAGCCGGGGAAACAAAAAGATTTTCCATCGCGGTGCTGATGGGAGAAGACCGGTATGATCTTTTTAATACAGCCAATGTGGTGCAGAATATTTATGACAGTGGTTACCGATTTGCCAAACCACCGGATAAGCCGACAGTCACGGCTGTTGCAGGAGACAGAGAAGTTACCCTTTATTGGGATAATGCTGCAGAAAAATCCTGGGACCCTGTTTATGGATACGATTTCCAGGGATACGCAATATACCGTTCAACGGACCCCGGTTTCAATGAAGTCCATACTATTACAGATAATAGCGGAATTGCTACCTTTCATCAGCCCATCGCACGGTTTGATCTGAAAGATGGTATCAAAGGGGAATCCTTTGTCGGAATAAATGGTATTCATTACAATCTGGGAAGAGATACCGGGTTGCAGCATGAATTTACTGATACGACGGTTACCAACGGCATAAAATATTATTATGCGGTTTGCTCCTATGACATCGGTGATACCACCGGCACAATGCAGGTTCCTCCTTCAGAATGTACAAAAACAGTCAATAGGGACACTTATACGGGAATAGAACAATTTGATATCAATACAACGGCTGTAATTCCCAGTTCACCGGCACCGGGCATTAGTGAACCGGGCCTCGCTGAGAATGGGCTGGAACATATCGGACCTGCTACCGGATCACTGGAAGTGAAATTCATTGACAAAACAGTTATCCGGAATGATGCGGAATATGTGATTGATTTTGAAGTGATTACCGATGGACCAACTGACACGGTTTTCAATGTTACCGATCAGACAATACTTGAGCATTCCGTAATACCGGAAAATGATGGATGGATACAACTGCCAAAAGTCAATGTCACTGATGTTGAGATTTTTCTTAACGAAGAAAAATGTGATACCACGGATTACATGGTGAACACCATCATGGGCCGAATAAAATTTCAGTCTGATCTTTACGGAAAAGAAGTACTGGTGCGGTACAAACACCAACCGGTTTTTCAGAACAGAAATTTTGCAGGTGGAGATGGAAATGATAGTTTTGACGGAATGCGGGTTATCATAAATAATGATCACGTCGCTGTTCGTGATGATTATACCGGTTGGACCAAAGGTGAGTCCAATATGAGATTTCTGGTGGAACAATGGTACAAAGAAGCCGATCTTTATTCAAATAGTTATAAAATTATCTGGGACGAAGAATTCCTGAATGAAAAAACACAGTTTGGGCAGTATGCACCCTTCAGGATTTATGATATCACTTACACTTATAAAGATTCTGTAGCTCCCGCACCTTTTCTCATTATCGGGGCAGTGCAAAATACTTTTGATTTTAAAAAATCCGGTATTGGTATCCTAAAATCTGAGGAGCAAATGATAGAAAATACCACCTGGAAAGTGACGTTCTCCTATCCCCCTTCGGATGTGGATACATTATTGCCGGAAGATGGTGATGAATTCACCATTTCTGTGGGGCGGCCTTTTTCAGAATATGACTCTTATCATTTCGCCACAAAAGCAGCAAAATATCAACCTGAAGAGATAAAAAATCCTTTGGATGAGATTGCTGTTGTTCCGAATCCTTATTGTGCCCAGGCAATTTGGGAACCCAAGGTCGAGCATTCCGGGTATGGAAGAGGCGAAAGAAAAATAGAATTCATCAACCTGCCGCCTGATTGTACGATTCGAATCTATACAGCTGCCGGTGAGCTGGTGAAAAAACTTGAGCACAACACCAGCATGTGGAATGGCTCGGAAAGTTACAACCTGTTAAATAATGACAACCAGGAGATTGCCTTTGGCATGTATTTCTGGCATGTTGATGCAAAAGACTCGGGTTTGGGAACAAAAACTGGAAAATTTGCGGTGATAAAATGAAGAATATAAGAAAAATATTACTATTGATGTTATTATGTGTAACAATCAGTTTTGGCATGACCAAGACTGGTACTTCGGTTGCCCATTTTTTAAAAATCGGTAATGTCGCCGATATCGTCGGAATGGGAGAAAGCGGTGTGGCTTATGTCAGTGGAATGTCCGCAATGCAATACAATCCGGCCGGATTATCCCGTTACAGAACACAGGGAGTTAGTTTTTCCCAGGGAAACTGGCTGGTAAATACGGATTATTTCTACTTTGCCGGCAGCATGGATTTTGGTGTCGGCGGTGTTGTAGGATTTAATATTGCCAACCTTGATTACGGTGATATGGCTGTCCGGACAGTAGAAAAACCGGAGGGCACCGGAGAATTTTTTAATGCCCAGGATATTGCCATCGGACTGGCTTATTCCAATAATCTGACAGACAGATTTTCTCTGGGCGGACAGGTGAAGTATATCGGCCAGAAAATCTGGCACATGAATGCCAGGACCGCCGCCATTGATCTGGGGGCTTTGTTTATTACTCAGTTCAAAGATATCAGGCTGGGCATGTCCATTACAAATTTCGGCGGAAAAATGAAAATGAGTGGCCGGGATGTGAGATTTTATAATGATCCCGATGAAGACTCCTACGGGAACAATGATCAGATTGCGGCTGAATACCAGTTGGACGAATGGCCCCTGCCTTTGACTTTCAGAGTGGGATTATCCGGAGAAGCCATCAAAAATCGCTATCTCAGGATAACCTGGGCCATAGATGCGATTCACCCCAGTGATAATACAGAATATGTAAATATTGGCGGTGAAGCGGAAATAAACAAGATGTTGTTCCTGCGCACTGGTTTCCGGTCACTTTTTATGACTGACAGGGAGGGCGGCTTTTCTTTGGGTGGCGGACTAAAATATGCTTTCAGTCAATCGCTGAAACTTCAGGTTGATTATGCCTATGTCGATTACGGCCGGCTGGACGCTATCAATATGTTTACTTTAGGCATTAATTTTTAATTGAATTTTTGATAAAATTATGATAAAAAAAACCGGTCTCAAGGGCCGGTTTTTTTATGGGCGTATAGTTTATTGGTTTGATCAATCCTGAATAACATTTGGATTTTTGATCAGGTCGTGATCTGTGATTGACTGCTGCAGTTTATCATAAATTTGAGAGCGAATGGGGTACATTTTCCGGTTCGCCCTGGTGGGATGAACGCGGTTGGTCAGCAAAATACCGATCAGATCTTTATGGGGATCTATCCAGATTGAGGTGCCGGTAAAACCGGTGTGTCCGAATGAACCGTCTGAAAAGTAATGGCCGCTGGAAGAGTGGCCGGACGGCGTATCCCAGCCCAAACAGTGACTGTTTTTTGCGACAATGTTTTGCTTTGTAAGAAATAAATCAACAGTTTCTGCCTGAAAAATCCGTTTTCCATCATAGATGCCTTTATTGAGCATTAATTGACCCATAACCGCCAGATCAAGCGCATTGGAAAATAGTCCGGCATTGCCTGAAATTCCGCCCAGGTAATAGGCGTTCTCATCATGCACTTCCCCACGAATCAAGCCGTTCCTCTCTATAACAATTTCCGTCGGCGCAATTTTTTTCCAGACTTTTTTGGGTGGATTATAATAAGTTGATTTTAAATTAAGCGGAGAAAGAAGATTCTCCTGCAGATAGTTGTCAAGAGATTGGCCTGTAATTTTTTCGATCACTTTTGCCAGCGTAATGAACCCCAGGCAGCTATAAACGGATTTCGTTCCCACCGGATTCTCTAATTCACTGTTGTATAAATTAGTGACAATAGAGAGAGAATCAGCGCCCTGTTTCCAGAGTTTTCCATAGGAAGGAAGTCCGGAAGTATGAGTCAGCAGATGTTTTATGGTAATAGCGTCCTTTCCGTGATTGCCGAATTCCGGAATATATTGGGAAACTTTTGCATCTAAATCCAGCCGGCCTTCATCGTATAAAAGCATGGCGGCGCTGGTGGTGGCAAAAACCTTCGTGATGGAAGCCAGGTCATAGATTGTGTTTTTTCTAACTTTTTTAGAGTTGGGGGCATAGGTAAATTTTCCATAATTTTTAAAATGTGCGATATTGCCGTCTTTTACAGCTAAAAAAACAGCGCCGGGAAAAGCCGAGTCGGCAATAGCTGCTTCAATCATTTTGTCAATGACTTTTAAGGAATCCGGTTCAACGCCTGATGGTTTTTTATGCCCTATATCCGGTGAAACATTTTCCATAGAATATATATTTACTGAAAGACAAAAGATGATAACTGTGATTAACTTAAATCTCATGATTACTCCTGATTTTAAAAATTTCTTCGACAATATAACCATTAATAAAAATTATAGAAAGAGCTGGTGAAAAATAAAAAGTGGTATTTTATAGGGTTAGTTAGAAATTCAAATTAACTAAACAAATTCTTGAAGAATAAAATATTATAAAAACTTGTAATTGCCAGGCATCTTTTTTGTGTAGAGATCATTAATTGTACAGGTCCAGTCAGTAATCGTATAAACTGCCTCCGCGGACGTTTGGTTTTATTGGATAAAACCAGGGATAAAAAAATTTTTAGGGCAATCAATCCGGAAGAAATTCATTCGTTTTAAAATAATAGGAAATGATACTTTCGGTATGTAATAGATATTTAAAGATATTCATATTAATAATTTAAGTGTTATTAAAATGGATAGCAGGGAAATTTTATTGCTTGAATAAAAAATAGTAAAAAGGAAAATGTTATTCTAAATTGCTTATTATTAGTAATTTAACAGGTTGTATTAGAAAATACGGAAACTTAACAAACAAATCTCTTTTTTTTTAGTTTTTGATTTATTAATATAATGGAAGAAAAATAAATATTAAGGAGGGTCGCAGGATTTGAAAATTAATATAAAATACCATACCTTGATAAAGTCATTACAAAAGCGTCCTTGTTTTTTACAAACAAGAAAAAATCAAACATCTAACATGAAATCAAATGTATAATATCAAATAATTGGAGTTATCATGAAAAGGAAATTACTGGCTATTTCCATTATTGTTCTTATGGTTGCGTTGCAACTTAGCGCAGCGACTACCGGAAAGATCTCCGGTATAGTGACAGATGAGAAAACAGGTGAACCATTAATGGGCGCCAATGTTGTTATTCAGGAGGCACAAATGGGGGCTGCTGCTGATATGCAGGGGCAGTTCAGTATTGCCAATATTCCTCCCGGTACCTATACGGTGAAAGTATCCATGATCGGGTACGCCACCCAGGTGATTACAGGTGTACGTGTGGAAATTGACCTGACAACTAGTTTGGATGTTGAAATGAATGTACAATCCATTCAGGGAGAAACTGTTGAGGTTGTTGCCGAAAAAAAAGTCATTAAAAAAGATGTTGCCGGATCACAAAAAAGTGTTAGTTCCGAAGAAATTGAAAATTTACCTGTCAGCGATGTGGGTGGTGTTCTTGGAATGAAAGCGGGAATTACATCGGGACTATCCATCAGAGGTAGTGAATCATCAGAAGTGCTTTTTGCCGTTGATGGTATCGCTATGCGTGACAACCGGACTAATGAACCGGAAATGACATTGCCGATGAGTGCCATGCAGGAAATATCAGTACAGACCGGTGGATTGAGTGCCCAGTACGGAAATGTAAGATCCGGTGTTGTGAATGTTGTTTCCAAAGAAGGCAGCAAAGATACTTATTCCGGCACATTTACAGTCAGATACAGTCCGCCGGCAAAGAAACATTTTGGTAATAATGCTTTTCATCCCAATTCTGTGTGGCTGCGGCCTTTTATGGATGAAGAAGTCTGCTGGGATGGTACACAGAGTGGCGCGTGGGATGAGTACACACAGCGTCAGTATCAAAATTTTAGAGGCTGGAATGAATTTTCTCAAAATTTAATGACCGATGATAATCCTGATAATGATATGACCCCGGCCGGCGCCAAACGGTTGTTTGAGTGGCAATATCGGAAAGACGGTGAAATTGATACACCTGACCGGACTATAGATTTTGGATTTGGCGGCCCGGTGCCATTTGTCAGTGACAAACTGGGTAATTTGAGGTTTTTTCTCTCACACCGCAGTTCACAAACTATGTATCCTATCAAATTAACCACCGATGGTTGGTATGATAATTCCACAATGTTGAAATTAACTTCTGATTTACCCTCCAACATGAAACTGGTTGTTCAGGGAATTTATACTGAAAATGAAGCAACCTCAGCATCCAGAGGCGGATTGACGGATATCTTTAACAGTTCCTGGGAAGTTGCCGATGCCATCAATATGGCCGGTTTTACTATTCCGTGGCGGTTGTACACCGATAGTTACTGGAATCCCACAACCCGCTATAACAGTATTATTTCGGCCCGTTTAAACAAAATTATCGATTCCGGCTCTTATATGTCCTTACAGGCCAAACGGGTTTATAAAAAATATCATACCACTCACGGCGCTTACCGTGACACAACCCGCAATACGGATATTTTTCCCAGAGAAGACGGCGAATATTTAGTGAATGAAGCTCCTTTTGGATTCTGGCCAAGACCGGTTAACAGTATTGATGGTGGTATTATCATGGGTGGGGCAGTATCAACTTCCCGTGACCAGAGTGAATTTACCACTTATGAACTTAAATTTGATTACACAAACCAGATCAATTTCCGACACCAGCTGAAGGCCGGCTTGTTGTTTCATTATGATGATTTCAAAATGAACTTTGGTAGTGAAAATGAATTTCTGCCCGGTGGTAATTACTGGACGATTTTTGACAGGAATCCTTACCGTTTCACCGGATATATTGAAGATAAAATCGAATACGAAGGATTCATTACAACGCTGGGTCTTGTACCTGAATTAATCGTTTTTAACGGGAAATGGTATGATGCTGATACTTATGAAAAGGGATTTTATTCCGGCTCATATACGGAAGAAGACCAAGATGAATATTTAACCAAGGATGTAAAACCGCAATTTTATCTCAGTCCGAGACTGGCGATCTCTCATCCGATTACAGAAAATTCAAAACTTTTCTTTAATTATGGCCATTACCGGGCCATGCCGGATGCGCAGAATCAATACAGAGTTCAGCGCGATTACATTAATAAACTAAACTATATTGGTGATCCAACCCTGCCGTTGACCCGGACGATCTCTTACGAAGTCGGTTTTGACCAGGCCCTTTTCAATACTTATTTACTCCATGTATCCGCATATTATAAGAGTATTGATAATGAAACCGCCTGGACAAGTTATAATAGCATTGACGGAAAGGTTTCCTATAGTAAGTTAACCTCCAACCATTATGAAGATATTCGCGGTTTTGAAGTCGAATTGGAGAAAAATTACGGTGACTGGATTACCGGTATGCTGAGTTATGAATATCGTGTCGGCAGCAGCGGTTATTTTGATGTCCGCAGATATTATGAAAATCCCTCTGACCAGAATGATTATGAAAGAAATAATCCCTATATACAATACTGGTCGCCTTCCAGACACAATTTCAAAGCCTATATCGATTTTCATACGCCGACCAATTTTGGACCGCGGTTCGCTAACCAAAATATTCTGGGCGGCTGGCACATGGCTTTCATCGGTGATTTAAACGCAAACCGGAAAATCACCTGGAACCCGAATAACATACCCGGTTTGCTCTCCAACTTGGACCGCACCAATTACTATAATGTTAACCTTAAGTTTTCCAAGGTCTTTCGGTTTGAACGGTTTAGTGTAAAGTTTTTTGCTGATGTTTATAATCTGCTGAACACAAAACATTTCTCCAATGAATCCTTTGTTGACATTCATGATTACAATGATTACATGTATTCATTGCATTTGTCTGAAGAGGATTATGAAGAGATCGGTTACCAGGGAATTACCGGTGACGATGTTTTTGGTGTTTACCGGGATATTGATGTTGAATTTCAACCGATGGAATATGTCCGGAATTACGAAGACCTGAATAATCCCCGTGAAAGAGCGATTTATTATGACGCCACCAGAAAGGATTATTATCAGTATTACGAAGGTGAATGGTCAGAAGTCAGTGGCAGCAAAATTGATAAAATTCTTGACGATAAAGCTTATATAGATATGCCGAATCAAACCTTTTTTACTTTCTTAAGTCCAAGGGATGTTTTTATGGGTTTGACATTCTCATTTGAGCTTAAATAATTAAACAGGGAAAGACTTAATTATGAGAATTAAAAAACAAACAAATTTAAAGAGAGTATTACTGAGTATTATATTGATGCTGGGACTTGTTGTCAGTAATCTGATTGCTGATGAAGTAAAGTTCATGAGTATCGGTCAGCTTCAGAACTGGTTTTCCAGCGCCGGCTGTGAAATCGAAACCGGCCGTACCGGAGCAGTTGCTGATCAGTTGGACGGATTCACTTATCCATCCTTGTTCAGAGATCAGGATATGCAGGCCCAAAAGGGATTGTGGATTGGCTGTAAAAATTACGTGGACCCATTGGTTGGCGATGCACAGGTAGATAATAAAGTAGTTCATATCGGGCCTCGTGAATTTAATGAAGGTACCCAGATCATGCCACAGGAATTTATCATGTATGGCCGTCATGACCACCCGGCGGTTTTTGTTGATAATGTGCCGGCATCGGATTTGGTTTACGAAGATAAGGATGTCGAGGTGGATGAAGAACTGAAAGCCGACCGTATGTTATACAATGTTGTGAATACTTCCATGGGCGTTACGATCAAAAGAAAAATTCATGCATACGGCCAAAGAGGCAATGATGATTATTTTATCTATGAATTTATTTTGACAAATACCGGTATCTATGATGAAGAAGGCAATAAACATAATCAGACGCTGGAAGATGTCGTCATGTTTCTGCAATATCGTTGGGCGCCTTCCCTGATGGGTGGGGCCTATGCCAGCAACTGGATGCCGCAGTCAGCAACATGGGGACACAATACTGTCAATGATGTATTACACCCGACTCTTGGTGATGACTACCGCGCCACCTATTCTTTCCATGGTTTACATTCAAAATATGATGTTGGAGATTTAGGCTCCAATAATATTGGCGGACCCAATAATGGTAATGGTGATCGCCCTGCAGACGGTTTTTTAGGCGCTTCTCAGTTTCCCGGAATAGTCACAATACATGCTGACAAAGCTCCCGGCGATCCGACCGATGATGACAACCAGTTTAAATTCGCACCTTATTTTGGATCGGACCTCAGTATTACACAGCCCCCGCATGATCAGTTTAATGTCACAAAGATGGCCAGTGAATATTCCTATATGACAAAAGACGTCAGCAGCCAAACTCATGCCTTTGACCTTGGCTTTCCCCATAACCCCGGTCCGGCGGACGCCCCCTTTGGATATACTTCCAATGCGGATCAGCATCAGGAAGCCGGCGGCGGCGGCGTTTCCCAGGGTATCGGATACGGCCCCTATACATTGGCTCCCGGTGACAGTGTGAGGATCGTGCTGGCGGAATGTGTGGGTAGTATCAGTTGGCAAAAAAGAATGGAAGTGGGCGATAAATTCTGGAACGAAAAAACACCCTATATTTTACCTGACGGCAGTGAAACCAGTGATCCGTTTGAATATAAAGATGCCTGGGTTTTCTCAGGTAAAGATTCTTTGCTGAATGCCTTTGATAAAGCCATTGAAACAGTTGAAAATTGGGAAACTCAGGGAAATATTCCGCTGGCGCCACCACCTCCTTCTGCATTTAGTGTGAACTCCGGAGGTGACCGTATTACCCTGGAGTGGTCCAATAATGCGGAATCAGATCCGAATTTTGCCGGTTACAGAATTTACCGGGTTGAAGGTATACCGGACACCACCTTTTCCCTGCTCTATGAATGCGGCGAAGGCACCGGTAATCCAATCACCAATGTTTATGAAGATAAGACACCGCAACGCGGTTTCTCATATTACTACTATATAACTTCCTTTGATAACGGACAAAATCATCCTGACGGAAAAACACTGGAAAGCAGTCTGTTTTGGACCAGAACTATTGAACCGGCTTATTTACGAAGACCCGCCGGCGACAATCTTGATGATATTCGAATCGTACCCAATCCGGTTAATTTAAAAGCAGTTGAATATCAATTCGGTCAGCATGCCCGAGATCGCCTGATGTTCTATAATTTACCGCCGAAATGTACGATCAGGATTTATACTGAACGAGGTGATAAAATTGTAACAATTCACCACAAAGACGGTTCCGGCGATGAAGAATGGAATATGAATACAGCATCAAGACAGGGAATTGTCAGTGGTGTTTATATCGCTCATATTGAAGCGGAAGAAGATAAACTTGATGAACATACAGGCGCTGTATTGGTGAAAAAAGGCGATTCTGTTATTAAAAAATTTATAGTAATTAAATAAATAAGGAGATGATAATGTTTAGATATAAAACCGGTAAATTGGCAACGATTCTGATCTCCGCTTTATTGCTGACATTGTTTTCAATGTGCGAAGATTTTGAAGATGAAACATTTACAGTAAATGAAACCGACGGGCTGGCGATTGAAGTTTTTAAAGACACCAATACGGTCATGCTCGACAATGCCAAAGTGACTGTTGATTCAGCAGGTGAGTATACACTGACCTATAACGAATTTAGTGCAGAATACAGCGATTATGTTGATGTAATTGATTTTTTGGATGACAGCAGTTTGACAGTATCCCCGGGCGAGACCCACTATGAGATAAAAATCGCAAAAGATAAACAAAACAGTATGCTGATGGAACTGGGTTCGGAAGCAACACTTGTCTTTTATACTGACGCTAATGTTAATGTAGAATTAGTAGATGCCACCGATACACCGATGGATGGCGTTTATGATTTTCCGGTGGAATTAGCGGCGGGATATTTCGAAATTGATGAAAACCAAAGTCAGGCCAGGCCGGAACCGGTCATTCAGAATCGTGCAGAATTTGAATTGACTTCCGGAACCTATGTGTTGAAATTACTCTCAACAGAAGCGACTGAAAAATACACCTTCAGTTTAGTAGTTATAGAAAAACAATAAAACCGGAGAATGACTAATGAAATATAATTATAAAAAGACCTGGTTTATTTTAGGTGTAATTTTATTGCTAATGACCAACCTTTCTTTTGCTGAGGAAAAACTTGCACAGACAGGCTTTCAGTTTCTCAGTGTTGCCACGGAAGCCAAAGGCGGCGCCA